>JAKLQR010000309.1 GCA_022013235.1 Thermodesulfovibrionales bacterium
AACCTTTTCGTTGGGCGCCCATTCGGCGTATACGCCAGGGAAGCGGGCAAGATGTTCCATGATTTCGGTGCTGGGCGTGCCGGGATAGGCCGAGGCGACCGTCACACCCGCTTCCCACGCGCCGTGTGCAACCGCTTCGTTGCCAGAAAGTAGACGTTTCATGATCGCTCCTTGTAGATGGATAGGCTGATGGCAGATTTCTCCCCTTGATTATAAGAGAAAAAACAGCACTTCCACGGGCGCTCGGATTACCAATCGCTATTTGGGCTAAATTTCCTCCCAAACCTTAGCACTGCAAGTAGTTGGTGGGCTGCCTTCCTTCGCTACGCGGCTTCCAACACGCGCTCAATTTCAACGGGCAGTTCGATAAAAACGAAGTGGCTCGTGTGATAGAGATAATCCTCGCCGCTTTCATCAATTACACGGATGAAGTCATCCTGCTCGGCTTGTTGGTCAGGGATAACTTCATACACTTTCCTTGTAATCAGCGACGCTTCGTAGCCTGTATTCTCAACACAAAGGACAAAATGCTTTTTAGTAGTCATGGGCTTAATCCAGATAACACTTGATTTTTATTCTTTCCTTCCGATTCCATGCGCTTCATACCAGTGAGGTTCGACATGGCGAATATTGCCATTGGGCAATTTCACAAAGGTGATCCCTTTCGACTTTCTCCAGCGACCATGACCATAGACTTTCTGCAAGTAGGTCAAGTCGCGGATGTGTGAGCCGACCGCCATCGTTTCGATATGTTGAATGCCGCCAACGATTTCAAAATCCACGCTTATAGTTTAGCATTTCTGGGGGAACATGACAAGTAAGTGGAACGCCCCCTTTTTCGCAGTGACGCCTGCATGTCCGTAATTGCGATTTGGCTCAACGGCAACGGTGGTGCGGACAGGTCTACTCATATTATCGCGCCATTTCTGGCAAAAAGCGCCCGCTCGCGAGTGGTCGTGAAGTATACCCGAAGGGTGCGAGGGGGGAAGCACTACGATGTAGCAGTGATGGCAGGTGTGCGTTGCACCCAACGAATCCTAAAAGGACCATGCTCGACCCGCTCCGCGCCCTGCCGATTGGGCGCTTCACGCATGGGCAAACCAGAGATGTACTTCACATGTGCAATCCAGCAGATTTTAGGGACGAATTCATACTGCTACTTGACCCCGATTTGGATTTATTTGTAGGTTGCCATCATTTTTTATCAAACCTCCACTAATTGTCCGTGATTCTCGCCATGATACTCATTGAGATTAACCTTCTCAATCCAGAGCGGTATATAATTCTTAATCTTTCTTTGCAGTCCCGACGTATTTGGTCCCACCAATTCTGCAATTTGGGTGAATGTCAATGGATCCGGATGGCTTCTTATCAGCGCTAACCTGACACGATCCATTAAGCAACCACCTCGAGTAACAAAATCAGACTCGTCTCGGCATAAATCCACAAGAAAATCGAACAGCGAAACCATATCTTCTTTAGTTGCACCAGAAGTATCTCCCATGACAACCTTTAGCTGTGCTTTATGAATTGGGCATGCAGATTCGATAATAAAACGGATACCTTTTGGCACAGGCCAGTTTGATATTTTCAAGACATAAGCGTGTTCAACCAGAGCCGGAAGTTCTGGCAAAACAGCCTTAGCCGGATTTATATTACGGTACTCTAATGTTCTTTGATGAATTTCGTCTAACTCTCGTTTTCCATTTTTCGGTTTCAGATGCTGCAGATTTCTTTCATGCTGATAATCCGGCTCATTATTTGTTTCTCGATCAGACAACAGCAAGGTAATATTATGGATTGGCGGCAATGGCATAAAACTATGATCACTCCGGCGCAAAACAAAATCTACTGAGTTTATAAATTTGACGCCTATTTCTCTGACAGTATTACTTAATTCATCATCAACGGTAACTACAATGCAGGGATAGCGTTGATAGGTATGGTATAGCGCTCTTTCTTCAACAAGGTAGTCGGCTTTCTTGTTTTCGACATAAATCGAAAGTGGATCTGAGTTTCTAGGTTGGATACTGCAAGGGTCCAGGCACAAATCAACCAGACAATCCTCTTGCCTTGCCCAATTCTCTAACTCTCTAATCATACGCTCCATTATGTCTAGTGGTACATTTTGACCTTCAAAGAAATACTTTTTGTGGGCCAAATTGTTACCGTCAATAATCACAACCGGACGCATAGGTTGATTTATTCCTCCAGCCACTCAACGTGTGGCCTCAATGGCTCAAAATCCTTCGGCCATTTTGGGCCGTAAAGTAAATACACCCTGTCGCGAGCGCGAGTCATTGCCATATAGAGTGCTAACTGGTGTTCTGCTTTCACCTGTTCATAATCATAACTAATATCTCCACTAGAAAACAACTTGTGGATTTGTGGAATGAAAACCGCCTTGTATTCCATCCCGGTCCTACGTTTGATCTCGTCTACTTTCACATCATTGGGAACCAGGCTCTTGTAAGTAGCACGCACATGTTTTTCAGTATGTAGGATAGCGATTTCGGAAGGTAATATCCTTCTTACCAATTTCGCAATTTCTTTTTGCACAAAATCTCTTTCTTTTTCATAAGAACTGAAACAAAATGCCTGCGGGCGATCGCCAGTACGTACGTTTTCGGTCAGTTCAGGAATAACATTCTCGCCGCATTCATCCATCAGGCTCTTTGCCAATGGGTTTGATAGGATGAGTGAATAAGCCGCTTCAAATATTTCGCGTGTTGTCCTATATGGCACTTTAAGCCAACGTGTCTTTCCTTGAACATCAATACCCTTCTGTTGCCAGCTAAAGAATCTGTATACACTTTGGGACGGGTCATCACACAAGAAAATGCTACCGTTTGGCTTAAGATGCTCAAGAATGATTTTCAGCCATAATGGGGCAAAATGTTGCGCTTCATCCATAAAGATTACATCGAAGAGTTTTTCGGGTTGATCTCCTTCCTGAATAAAATCCCAAACTTTTTTATGCATGTCTGGCCAGTCAAAAGCACGGATATCATCCAGTTTCTTC
>JAKLQR010000310.1 GCA_022013235.1 Thermodesulfovibrionales bacterium
AAAAGGCCGCAACCCGAGAACCGGTGAAGTTATTACCATTCCTGCAGCAAAAATCCCGAAATTCACGTCTGGAAAAGCGCTGAAAGACGCCGTTAAATAAATTTGTATGCCTTAATACTTAAAGAGGAGGGGCAATGAACATTGCCCCTCCTCTTTGAAAAACCTTCATATAATTGTCTACCCCGTAAAAAAGGAGGGTCGCCATGCTTGTAGAATTCAGCGTTATCCCTATCGGCATTGGAAGCAGTCTGGGGTCTCAACTCGCCGAGGTTCTAAAAATCGTTGACGCCAGCGGACTCCCTTATAAGCTAAACCCCATGGGCACTGTTATGGAAGGTGAGTGGGATGAGATTATGAAGCTCGTGAAAAAGTGCCACGGGGCGATTATGAAAAAAGGCGAACGGGTAGTCACAACGATTACCATAGACGACCGGAAGGGGAAACCGGACCGCATCGAACTGAAGGTGAAATCGCTCGAAAAACGGATCGGGAAATCACTGAAAAAATAACGGGGTATCATCCCGCATAGAATACCGCTGGCTATGATGAAGACCGATACCGGTGGATATGTCAAAACCGGAGCTAAACCCGGGAACTCACGAACCGTTCCTCATCATCACGTGATTTCAGATGTCCCCTGAGTTTCTCATCGAGAAGTTCTTTGAGAATCGTTGAGTAGAGAGGCCCCGGAGGGATTCCCCTCTTCTTTAAATCTTTGCCTGTGAGAATCGTCCTGACATTCCTCAATTCCGTAAGATAATGAGATATCACCTTCTGCTTCTTTCTGTCCTTGCTCAGCGCCATTACGAAGAGCACTGTCTCGAGATCAAGGTTGCTCAGCAACGCATATGTTTCTACCGGGTTATCCAGAGGGAGCCTTCTCAGGATATCCTTTGCCCGGGACAAACCCTTGAGTATAAGTTCCCTTGCTTTCGGTGGCGGCGAGAGTCTGTCGAGCACGCTCCTCACGTCTTCTTCCTTAAGCCCCGAAAACAGAACCATAAGATAGAGGATGCCCCGGTCTGTTTTCTCTTCAAGGAAAAGCAGATCAAACCACGAGAGTGTTTCCTGCAGTGACCTGAGTGTCGTTTCCAGTTCCCCGGTAAATTCGAGACGGGGATGAATAACCTTCAGAAGCCCGTAAACGGAAAGCCTCTTCAGAGTCTTAATAGGGTCCGTCTCCTGGAATGAGATGAGGAGTTCCTCGCAGAGCCTCGGCCCGGAAAGTTTTTCGAAGAGATTCATTTCTATAGTGGATCTGATAAGATTTTCCGTATGTTTGCCGATCTTGAACCCGAACCGTTCTGAAAATCTGACCGCCCTGAATGCGCGGGTCGGATCTTCCACAAAACTGAGGTTATGGAGCACCCTGAGTGTCTTTTCCCTCAGGTCCCTCTGCCCTCCAAAAAAATCCGTGAGGAGGCCAAAATCCCTCGGATTCAGTTTCACCGCAAGCGTATTGATGGTAAAGTCCCTCCGGTAAAGGTCTTTCTTGATGGATGAAGTCTCGACCTTCGGAAGGGCTGCAGGTGATTCATAATATTCGGTTCTCGCTGTTGCTACATCCAGCTTTGTCCCGTTTGTAAATATCTGTGCAGTGCCGAACTTCTGGTGTGTCCTCACTTTTGCGTGCACCCGCTCCCCGAATATTCTTGCGAAGGCGATTCCTTCCCCTTCTATCACAATGTCTATATCGAGGTTTTCCTCCCCCCTAAGCAGGTCTCTCACAGAACCACCGACGAGATACGCCTGGAAGCCCTTTTCCTCCGCAACCTCTCCGGCGAGTTTCAGGAGGCCGAAGACATTCGCCGGGAACCGTTCTCTCAGCCACGATGAGAGATTTCTGCCGATTGTCTGTTTTTCCTTTGTAAGCGTTTCCTCGATTCTGCGCCTCCTTAAAAATTCTTCATAAAGAGTGCGGAGGAGATCTGTCCGTGTGATCGCCCCGATAATCTTTCCGTCGTGGATAACAGGCATGAATCTCTGATTCTGCTCGATCATCACCGTTTCGATCTCCCTGACGGGACTTTCCGGAGTGACAATACTGGCGTCAGTCGTCGCGAAATCAATAGCCCTGCTCTTTCCAAATCCGTGGTAAAGCGCCTTCTCAACGAATTCACGGGAGATGAGGCCGGCGTATTTCTCCCCTTTCAGTACCGGGAGAACATTCACCCCATACCGGGTCATCATCGCCTCTGCCTCTTTAATGGGAAGTTCACCCTGAATGGTAACAACGGGCCGTGTCATGACATCCGATGCAGTCTTGCCCGGTTTTACATTCTCATTGATGCTCTCTACAAGACTGTCCTCAACCCCCTCGAGTGTTGCTTCCTTCACCGTTGCCGAAGCTGCGGTCGGATGCCCCCCGCCGCCGAATCCCTTCATGATATTTGATACATCGAGTTCCGGCGCTTTGCTCCGGGCCACCAGCAGTATTTTTCCCTCCATTGCGAGAAGAACAATCACCGCGTCTATGTCGTCCATATCTATCATACGATGCGCAAGGTGGGCTGCATCACCGAGATACTGTTCGCAGGAGGCTTTTGCTATCTTAATCCGTATCCCCTTCACCACATGGTCTTTCGACGACTGGACAAGCTTGTTCAGGATGTCGAATTCCTCCATAGTCAGTTCCATCTTGATGAAGCTCGATACAATGTTGAGATTTGCACCCCTTTTCAGGAGATAGGCTGCTGCGAGCATGTCCCTTTCGGTTGTCGAGGGGAAGAGGAAACAGCCTGTTTCCTCGTAGATACCCAGGGCAAGGATTGTTGCTTCTATCGGTGTCGGATACCGTTTCCTGTTCTTCAATATCTCGGTGAAAATTGTCGCCGTTGCGCCGACATTCTCGATCTTTTCCACCTCGCCGCGTATATCCCCTTTGCTGAAAGGGTGGTGATCATAAATATGGATTTTTAAATTCTTCCTCGACAGGAGTTCCGCGAGTGGTCCGATCCTGGCCGGTATTTTGGTGTCAACAATAATCAGCCTGGTTACCAGGGAAAGGTCAATATCCTTGATACGTTTGATCTCTACCGGATCAAATGTTTCGAGAAAATCCCGCAGCTTCTTTTCCTGGGAACCGGGGAACACAATCACTGCATCGGGATACAGTTTTTTTGCGGCGACCATCGAAGCGAGGGAGTCGAAATCGGCATTCAT
The DNA here is from genome assembly GCA_022013235.1 of Thermodesulfovibrionales bacterium. Lineage (GTDB taxonomy): Bacteria > Nitrospirota > Thermodesulfovibrionia > Thermodesulfovibrionales > SM23-35 > JAKLQR01. Next base: position 3,163 of record JAKLQR010000310.1, read on the forward strand.
ATGGGACGTTATGATTTCCACGCTCTATTTTACCAGATTCAGGGAGGCATCAATTACTTTGCAGGGAATATATTGACCATATTCCGGCCTTTTTTCTTGGCCTCGAACATTGCGGTGTCGGCACAATGGATCAGATCGTCATGATTTTTGATTTTTTTGTGAGGGAACGAAGCCACACCCACACTGACTGTGATGCTGACAGCAGTTTTTTCAGTACAAAAAGAATGTTCACTGACAGCCTCTCTGACCCTTTCAGCTTCTCTCCTTGCTCCTTTCCGTGAAGTCTGGGGGAGCAGCATGATAAATTCCTCACCGCCATACCGCGCGAAGATATCCGATTTTCTCGTATGTCTTTTCACAAGCGCGTACTCACTCCTCCCCTTGAAGAAGGATTTGAGGAATTCTAAAACTCCCGGGTCTGTTTCAAAAACAACGACCTTCTTCTTCATTTCTCCCTCAATTATTGCAAAATTGATGACAAAAGTCTAAAGTCAAGAATACGCTTTTATTTTTTGCTCAGTCTCTTCTTCTTCAGCGCCCTTACAAGCGAAGCATAACTCAGCGTATTGAGGATATCGCTCTTTTCGAGCCAGCCTCGTCTTGCGATAGAGACGCCGTATCCCATATATTCGAACTGGGTTTTGACGTGGGCATCGGTGCTGATTGCTATGGGGATACCCATCTCCTTCGCCTTTTTAGCATAGACGTCATTCAGGTCCAGCCTGAGGGGATATGCGTTGATCTCTATGGCCGTCCCTGTTGCCTGTGCCGCCCTCAGAAATTCGTCCATATCCAAATCATAGGGGTCCCGCTCTCCGATAAGTCTCCCTGTGGGGTGGGCAATAATGGAAACATAGGGGTTCTTCACGGCGGATATGAGCCTGCCGGTGATCTGTTCCGTGCCCTGACGGAATCCCGAATGGATGGATGCGACCACGATATCCA
>JAKLQR010000311.1 GCA_022013235.1 Thermodesulfovibrionales bacterium
AAATTTCCAGCGTGCATTCTGCGCACTGTATCGAAAACAGATTTTTGCTGGGATACCGACGCTTCAAACTCTTTGACCGGTCTGTTTGGATTGTTATTCCATTCATTGCATGCCCACTCACATCTCCGGCACCCGATGCAGAGGGTCGTATCAACCAGAACCCCGTATTTTACAGGAGCAAGGGTCTCGGATTTTTCAACCCATAACTTCCAGTTTCTTTCATTTGCTGTGTTGCCAGTTGAAAAAATAGAAGGATCAGGATTATTTGCAGCATGGGCAATAGCTCCACCACTGAGCAGTGAGGTACCTGCTATGGTTAATGATCGCTTCAGGAATTCTCTTCTGTTAATACTCATGAGTTAGCCTCCATGCCGTTTATTATCTTTCTGAAGTCAGAATAAAATAGAATACTATAAAAACAAACATTGCCAGCACAGCTACCGCATATTCATATCCGTGATGGGAAAATAGTTGTTCAAAGATATACATCCAATCCTCCTCTTTCTACCGGCTTGCTTCCGCTGGTTTTGAAAGAATATCTTTCGGTCTTACCTCTTTTTCCTTATGACATTCCTTGCATTCCTTCGGCTTCTCGAGTTCCATCTTCTCGTGACACTTTATGCACTGACGATGATACGCGGCGAGTAATCTCGGCCGATCAAGCCGCGACGGATCAAAAGCTACGGAATGGCAATTCCTGCAATAGGGCGGCTCGTCCTTTTTTGCTTCAGCCTCAGCCCTGCTCTGGTGGTGGCATCCTTCACAGAGTGTCTGGATATTCCTGTGGAAATAGGAAGCTAACTTGTCATCGTTCGAAATCTGTGTCATCTTTTCGATGATCTTCATATGGGGGAATTTTGAAGGCTCATATTCCCTCTCAAGAATCTTTACTTCTACCTCCTTCTTGACCTTTTCTGTATCAAGGCCTTTCACAGAAAGCTTTGTTGCGGGAAGGATTTCGCGCTTTCCGGAATGGCAGAGTACGCAGATTTCTTTTTTGGGCTCCTTTGTCCGGGCATCAACAGGCATAAGTGCATGGTGACACCCATTACAGTTCTTGTCGGACTTCTTGACAACATGACATCCTGAACAGCTTTTTTCAGAAGAAATATCATGATAGGCGCCGGCAAGATTGACGTTCCCCCCGTCCGGATTTCCCACAAGGGTATGACATTCCTTGCACGCGTTCAGCGTTTCATGATGGCAGCCCCTGCATGTCCTGGATTGGGTCTGATGCGACTTATGGTCGAAGGGAACCCCCTTCATCCTGGATTTATCGATTTCTATAAATGCCTTTTCAGACTGCCCGCTGTCGGGGCGTGGAACCTTTTCGAGTTCGGCAACCGTTTTATATTTGCCCGTGTGGCACTCTACACATACAAGGGGGGCCTCTTTTTCGTCTTTCGCCCTGATCTTTCCTGCTTCCTGCTTTTTAAAGTAAAGGTGGCAGTTCAGGCAGCGCATGTGGGAGACTTTTTCCAAACCAAGGCCTTTTTTACCGATAATTTTTGTCTCAACTGCAAGAACCTGGCCTGTCTTTCTGCCAATCTCGTGGCAGTAAGAACATGACCATTCCTTTCCTTTTTCATAGACGAGTTCCTCATTATAGATGTGATGGCAGTAAGAACAGCTGTCCTGAATATTCTTTTCTTTTAGTTTTTTGTCATGGTTCTCATGGTGTGCATAATCGAACTCGGCGACCGGATATTTGTATTGTAAGAGGGAAAGCTTTTTAGGATGGCAATCGCCACAGGTCACGGGGCCGCTCTTCTTTTTCTGAGAACTCCTCTCTTTATGACAATCCATACATTCGTCATGGTAAGCATTCATATAGGAATCTTTATCTTTTTTGGCAACCTTCTGCGGAAAAATAAAGGAAATCTGCGTTTTGTCTTCATTCCATGGATGGCAGGAGTCACAGGTCTCCCATTCCTTTTTGCCGTCCTTTACCAGCTCTTCAACATGTTTTTTGTGATCAAAAATTACCTGAGGGCGTTCCAGTGATCCAAAAATATCTGTATGCGCAATAGATATCTTATCCTCCAAGTTTTGAACGGGGATCTTCTGAACGGGTTTTTTCACCTCAGTAGGAGTTTCTACGGAATAAATACTGCCGATACCGTAGATGAGCAAGATGAGATAGCAAAGTCCAACAATAAAAACAATCAAACCTTTTTTCATAATATTCTCATCCTTCCCGGTTTATTATCATGGCTTAAACTCTTCAGGAACTTCCATGGTATTAGTTATCATTTCGTCCATAAACATGGCATGCCCCTCAAGATTATAAAACTTTATAATATCATTGATGCTGGTATAGCAGTTATGACACGGAGCGCATACATTATGACAGCCTGTTGCAATGATTTGCTCGGCCTTTATCCTAGCCCCGTCACATCTGTTTGCCTTCCATGGCGGACCGATAGCATTTCCGCCACCACCGCCGTTACAGCAGTAATTATGCTCACGGTTATTATGCATCTCTATAATAGGACCCTCGCATGTCGCTCGAACAAGGTACCGGAGCATTTCAGCTCTTCCCCTCAACCTTATAAGGTTACAGGGATCTTGAATCGTGATGGGGCCTTTAATCTTTTTATTCTTATCAATCTTTATTTTTCCTGTACTTACCAGCTCATAGTAAAATTCGATCGGGTGAAGCGTCTCTATCGGACTTTCCTTCCATCCAAGGAGAGGCGGTGCCACATAACATGTGGCATTCAATGGATGCCCTCACTCAGTTAATACTACTCGCTTGATTTTCAACCGCATCGCATTATCATAAATGCCCTTTACAACCCTCTGCATCGTCTCCATGTCACGGATGAACATTCCCATGTTAGCACTGTCCCAGCCATCTTGTGCAGAAACAGTCCAGTCAATGCCGGCAACATTCATTATCTTTGCAGTACGGGCAATATGATAGGTTGCTACTTTTGGTTCAGTACCGAGAGGGCACCACATCACATCTGCCCCTTCTTTGTCTATGGGAATACGGACATTCTTTATCTCTCCCCTGACCTCTTCCTCCTGCCATTGCATAGTATCAATCCAGTCACCCTGGGTGATCCATAACTGTGTTAATGTGGCTGAAAGGCTATGGGTCTGATCCAATATGTTTTGAGGAACCAGACCA
>JAKLQR010000312.1 GCA_022013235.1 Thermodesulfovibrionales bacterium
GAGGCGTCATGAATGAAGGGCTGATATCCGTGACGCGCGGACTCAGAGGCATTCCGGCGGAAGCTGAGATGATCATGGTGTTCAGGGATATTCTGCTGGCAGAACTTACCGGAGGGAAATTACACATCGCCCACGTGTCGACGGAAGGATCGGTAGATCTCGTGCGGTATGCAAAGAAAAGAGGAATACAAGTAACGGCAGAGACCTGCCCGCATTATTTCAGCCTCACTGAAAAAGCGGTAGAGACATATGATGCAAACGCCAAGGTAAACCCTCCTTTGCGGACGGAGCGGGATATAGAGGCCATTAAGAGGGGCTTGCAGGACGGCACCATAGAGGTTATTGCAACAGACCATGCCCCGCATCATGCAGATGAAAAACTGCGGGAATTTGATCAGGCGCCTTCAGGCATTTCAGGACTTGAAACCGCGCTTGGCCTGAGTCTCCGGCTTGTCGAGGAAAAGGTGCTTACTCTCCCTCAGTTAATCGAAAAGATGACGCTCAACCCATCGAAGATACTGGGAATCAGGAAAGGAACGTTAAAGCGCGGCAGTGACGCGGATATCGTCATAATAGACAGGAAAAAAGAATATAAGGTTTCGCCGGAACAGTTTGCATCGAAGGGGAAAAACACTCCCTTTGCAGGGTGGGATCTGAGGGGATTGCCGGTCTTTACCTTATCCAGGGGGAAACTCCATGAATGGTAAGGCATTTCTGGTCCTTTCCGACGGAACGGTTTTTGAGGGCAGGGGATTCGGCAGCGAGGGCGAGACGATAGGCGAAGTCGTCTTCAATACCTCGATGACCGGGTATCAGGAGATACTCACTGACCCTTCCTATAAAGGCCAGATCGTGACCATGACGTATTCGCAGATAGGCAACTACGGCGTGAATGAAGAGGATATCGAATCCCTGGGCGGTCCGAAGGCAGAGGGGTTTGTGGTGAAGGAATATATCGACTACCGCAGCAACTGGAGAGCTTCCCAGTCTCTGGGCCGGTATCTCCGGGACCATAAAATAGTCTGCATCGAAGGGATCGACACAAGGGCTTTAACCCGTCATCTGAGAGATCACGGGGCCCGGATGGGGATCATTTCGACTGTTGATCCTGATCCCGCAGCTCTTTTGGACAAGGTCCGGAAACACCCTGGAATCTCCGCCTTTGACCTTGTCAGGGAGGTTACCACGAAAGAGACCTATACGTGGAATAAAGGAGTATGGAAATGGCAACCTACTGACGCAGAAGTTCAAAGCTATGAAAACAAAAACTCATCCCTCATCCCTCATCCTTCGTCCTTCAGGATTGTTGTCTACGACTTTGGCGTCAAGTTCAACATTTTGAGAAATTTCTCCGACGCAGGCTTTGCGGTGACGGTCGTCCCTGCAGAAACTCCTGCTGAAGCAGTGCTTGAGATGAACCCCGACGGGATTATCCTGAGCAACGGACCCGGAGACCCCGAGACAGTCACCTATGCGATAGAAAATACGAAAAAGCTTATGGGCAGGAAACCGATCTTCGGGATCTGCCTCGGCCATCAGATACTCGGTCTCGCAATGGGCGGCAGAACGTATAAATTGAAATTCGGCCACCATGGCGGGAACCATCCTGTCAAGGATTTGTCAACCGGCAGGGTTGAGATCACCTCACAGAATCATAACTACTGTGTCGACATAAAAAGCCTGCACGGCCAGGTGAGTCTTACACACAGGAATCTTTATGATGGAACAGAGGAAGGGATGAAGCATGTTGAGCTGCCTGTATTTTCGGTCCAGCACCACCCGGAGGCCGGCCCGGGGCCGAATGATGCGGCGCATATATTCAGCAGATTCAAAACAATGATTGAGGACTCAAAAAAAGAATGACGTGCGGTTATTGCTCTGTCATGCCGGTTTGTCCGGAATCCTTCTTATAACAATCCCCTAAATCCTCCTTGTTTGAAGGGCGCCTAAGAAAGATTCCCGACATGCGGGAATGACAAGAGATGCCCTGTGTCGCAATCAGAGGAGAGATTGGCAATGGAGAGAATAGTAAAGTGAGATGTTATGCCGAAAAGAACTGACATAAAAACAATATTGTTGATCGGCTCAGGCCCCATCATCATAGGCCAGGCGTGCGAGTTCGACTATTCCGGGACACAGGCATGCAAGGCATTGAGGGAAGAGGGCTACAGGGTCGTGCTCGTAAACTCCAATCCTGCAACGATCATGACAGACCCGGAGACTGCAGATGTAACCTATATAGAGCCTTTAACCGCTGATATCCTTGAGATGATAATCAGGAAGGAAAAACCGGACGCCCTTTTACCGACGATGGGCGGGCAGACCGCGCTGAACCTTGCTGTTGAACTTGCAGAGAAAGGCATTCTCGACAAATACGGGGTTGAACTTATTGGCGCAAAGCTCGACGCCATAAAAAAGGCGGAAGACAGGGAGCTTTTCAAGAAGGCGATGGAAGACATAGGCCTCGAAGTGCCGAGATCAGCCCATGTCGGTTCGCTCAAAGAGGGGCTCGAAGCGGTTGAACATATCGGGTTCCCAGCCATCCTCAGGCCTTCTTTTACTCTTGGCGGCACCGGCGGAGGCATCACATATAACCTCGAAGAATATCAGGAACTGCTGGACCGCGGGCTGAAGCTTAGTCCGGTCCGCCAAGTGCTCGTCGAGGAATCCGCGATTGGGTGGAAGGAGTATGAGCTTGAGGTTATGCGCGACATGAAGGATAACGTCGTTATCATCTGCTCCATAGAAAACTTCGACCCCATGGGGATACATACCGGGGACTCGATTACCGTGGCCCCTGCGCAGACCCTTACGGACAAAGAGTATCAAAGGATGCGTGACGCTTCCATTGCCATCATTCGTGAGATAGGGGTCGACACCGGCGGCTCTAACATCCAGTTTGCTGTCCATCCAAAAACCGGAAAAATGGTGGTGATAGAAATGAACCCGAGAGTATCGAGAAGTTCAGCCCTTGCATCAAAGGCAACGGGGTTCCCTATCGCAAAGATTGCGGCAAAACTTGCCATCGGACTGTCCCTTGACGAGATATCCAATGATATTACCAGGGAGACCCCTGCATCATTTGAACCTACTATAGACTATGTGGTCACCAAGTTCCCTCGTTTTGCCTTTGAGAAATTCCCTGAGGCAGACCCGACACTGACTACACAGATGAAGTCTGTCGGAGAGGCAATGTCGATCGGAAGGACATTCAAAGAGTCTCTCCAGAAAGCGATCAGGAGTCTGGAAACCGGCAGCTACGGATTTGAAAACACCGATGCCGATATCAGCGTGATTAAATCCAGGCTCAAGACCCCGAATGCCGAACGGATATGGTACATAGCACAGGCCCTAAGGGAAGGAATGAGTATTCAGGAAATACATGAACTTACGTGGATAGACCCATGGTTCCTTGAGAACATGAAACAGATCATAGATATGGAAGAAAGGATTCAAGCTTTCCATAAAAACCCCGCCCTCACCCTCCCCTTGCAAAGGAGAGGACAGGAGCATGGTGAAAATGCTGAACTGAGAGAAATGCTGATTGAGGCGAAGCGGTTCGGGTTTTCAGACAGAAGGATCGCGCAACTGCTCGATGTCCGGGAGCAGGATGTCAGAAACTTAAGGCGTCACTCTACTATACGCGCAGTCTATAAGATGGTCGATACCTGTGCTGCCGAGTTCGCTGCCTATACGCCATATCTGTATTCTACGTATGAAGTGCCATTTTATAAAGTTGAAAGTGAAAAGCATACCCCCCCACAGCCCCCCCTTGGTAAGGGGGGGATTGAAGGGGGGGTATTGTCCGAACCTCGAACCGAGAGCCTGGAATTGATATCAGAGTGTGAAGCTAACCCAAGCAACAGGAAAAAGGTTATCATCCTCGGCTCCGGACCCAACAGGATCGGCCAGGGTATTGAATTTGATTACTGCTGTGTCCACGCAGTCTTTGCCCTGAGAGAGCTCGGGTATGAAACGATCATGGTGAACTGTAATCCGGAAACAGTCAGCACAGACTATGATACCGCCGACAGGCTATATTTCGAGCCTCTGACCATAGAGGATGTATTAAATATCATAGAGACTGAAAAACCCGAGGGAGTTATCGTGCAGTTCGGGGGGCAGACCCCTCTTAAGCTCGCGGTGCCGCTTGAAAGAGAAGGGATAAAGATCCTCGGGACCTCTCCCGATTCGATAGACCGCGCGGAAGACAGAAAACGGTTCAAGGAACTGCTTCACAAGCTTGATCTCAGGCAGGCTGACAGCGACACCGCGATGTCTGTTCAGGAGGCCATCTCTGCTGCAGCGCGGATAGGATACCCCGTGATGGTAAGACCTTCCTATGTGCTCGGCGGCAGGGCTATGGAAATAGTCTACGACGAAAAATCGCTTGATGGATACATGCGGCGTGCAGTCAAGGCGTCTCCAAAACATCCTGTGCTGGTCGATAAATACCTGGAAGATGCCATCGAGGTTGATGTCGACGCCATATCCGACGGAACAGACGTAGTCATCGGGGGCGTGATGGAGCATATTGAGGAAGCAGGCATCCACTCCGGAGATTCTGCATGTTCGCTCCCGCCCCATTCTTTAAGCAAAAAAATCATCAAGGAGATAGAAAGGCAGACAAAGGCGCTTGCAAAGGAGCTCAAGGTCATAGGCCTGATGAATGTGCAGTTTGCCGTCAAGAACCAGGATATCTATATTCTCGAAGTAAATCCAAGGGGGTCGAGGACGGTTCCTTTTGTGGGAAAAGCGACGGGCGTCCCCCTTGCGAAGCTGGCAGCAAAGCTGATGGGCGGCAAGACACTGAAAGAACTCGGCTTCACAAAAGAGAAGCGCATAAAACACATTGCGGTGAAGGAAGCGGTGTTCCCCTTCGACCGGTTCCTTGGAGTCGACACCATACTCGGCCCTGAAATGAAATCAACCGGCGAGGTGATGGGCATAGATAATGATTTCGGGCTTGCGTTCGGAAAATCCCAGACATCGAGCGGCAATAACATCCCCCTGGACGGGAAGATATTCGTAAGCCTGAAAGACAAGGACAAGGCCCCTTCAGTTCCCCTTGTCAGAAAACTGCTTGAGCTTGGGCTTTCCGTGATCGCAACCA
>JAKLQR010000313.1 GCA_022013235.1 Thermodesulfovibrionales bacterium
CGGGTTACGGTATGCCCTCCAAAGTTAATCGGCAAACGCGGACTTCAGCCACTACTGTTGAATTTTAGGGACCACCCTCAATCGCAACATTTCTTCATCAACTACACACGTCGGATAATTCGCTTTTGGTGAGGAGTACACTTGCAAATAACCAGATCATTATGATATAAAAGACAATCTTTTATACATGGAGATGGTAATTTATCCGATGATAATTACCTAATTTTCTGTCTGGAAGCCAGGGAAGAGGAGTGAACCAGAAGGTGATTCTCCCGCTGCCCCGCAGCCGTAAAGGGAACGAAAGCCTGAAACAAGCCACTGTTCCGAAATATACCGGGATGGGAAGGTAGGCGAGTAGGTCAGAGACTTGTAAAAATGCCCTTAGCCGGAAGACCTGTCCAGATCCAAAAAGTTCATAGTTAAGAGTTAAAAACAAATACTCTTAATATGAATTGTAATTTCCCGAGGGGGGAAAAGAATGAGATCAATAGTTCTCTTCTGTTTTATTTTTCTGTTCACATATCATATCCCATTTCATACTTCTGTTTACGCTGAATCACCAAAGCGGATTATCTCCCTCGCACCAAGCATCACGGAAATACTGTTTGCATTAGGTCTCGGTGACAGAATTGTCGGCGTCACAAATTTCTGTGATTATCCCGAAAAGGCAAAAAAGATACAAAAAATCGGCGGCATGTCTAATCCCTCATTGGAAGGGGTCATCTCATTAAAACCGGATATTGTAGCAATGACTACCGACGGCAATCCAAAAGAGTTTGAGGAAAGGTTGCACTCATTGCAAATAAGGACATATGTTTTTAAAGCGCAGCGACTTTCAGAGTTACCTCAGGCTATCAGAGAAATGGGGTTAGCACTTGACGCAAAAGATAATGCAAATTCCTTAGCCATTAAGATAGAGACCGCAATCAATAGATTGAACACTAAGAGACAAACAGCAGACATTATTAACTCTCAGAGGAAAAAAATCATCTTCATTATATGGCCTGAGCCGTTGATAGTTGCGGGACCCGGTACTGCCACGGATGATGTAATCACTCTTCTTGGCAATGAAAATATAGCATCGAAGGCTAAGACATCATATCCCAAATACTCTGTCGAGGAGATTATTCATCAGGCACCTGATGTAATCATTATTGGTAAGGGGCATGCAAATATGCAGGGTGTTTCAGCATCACTTCTAAAGAGATTAAAAAGTGTTCCTGCTGTAAAAAACAATAAAGTCTTTTATGTAAGCGAAAGTCTTTACAGGCTTGGACCAAGAGTCATCGAAGGTATTGAGGAGATGGCTGATTGTTTTAAATGAAGGGTCTCTCTATTAATAACAAGGATACATATCCAAAAGGAAGGTAGCAGTGTACATTACATCATGGAGTGGAGGAAAAGACAGTTGCTTTGCATGTTATAAAGCATGGCAGGCAGGATATAAGATTGCATCACTGGTTAATTTCATATCAAGAGAATACAAGAGAGTGTGTTTTCATGGAACTGACAGCAAACTGGTACAGATTCAGTCAGAGCTTGCCGGTATCCCTCTCTATCAAAAAGAGACAACACCTGACAATTACGAGAATGAATTTAAGGATGCTGTAAAAAGTCTCGGACATTATGGGATAGAAGGTATGATCTTTGGCGATATATATCTTGATGAACACAAACGATGGGTTGAAAGAGTCTGCAATGAACTTAATATTATCGCAATCGAGCCTTTGTGGGAAAGAAATACAGAAGAACTAATGCAAGATTTTATCCGGAGCGGTTTTCGGGCAGTTGTTGTAAGCGGGCAGGTTAAATTTATTGATAAGGAATGGATAGGACGATGGGTCGATGAAAATTTCATGGAATATCTGAAGACAAAACCTGACGTGGACATATGCGGTGAGCGTGGAGAGTATCACACATTTGTTCTTGGGGGTCCCCTGTTTAAAGGGAGTATAAAGATAACAGAAAAAGAAGTGATAAACAGAAATGGATACTGGTTTCTGGATATAAAAGATTATAAGGTTTTATATGGGTAACAAAATAATCTTTATTATTGGCGGCGCAAGGAGTGGAAAAAGCACATATGCACTAAAAGACGCTTCCCTGAATAAAGGTCAGAAAGCATATATCGCCACTGCAGAGGCGCTTGATGAAGAGATGAGAGATCGAATCGAAAAACATAAAGATCAGAGAGGAGAGGACTGGGACACATATGAAGAGCCATTGAGAATCATAAAGGTTATCCAGGAAATAAAAGGGAAATATACTGCAATTGTCATTGATTGTCTAACCTTATGGTTATCAAATGTTATACACAGTGGGCTCGACATTGGGAATGAAATTGAAAGCCTTATTGATACATTGCGAGTCTCTCATCACACATCACGCATCTATATTGTCTCAAACGAAGTTGGAATGGGAATTGTTCCTAAAAATGAACTGGCACGAAAGTTCAGGGATTTTGCAGGGATACTAAATCAAAAAGTAGCCGAGGTCTCAGATGAAGTATATCTGCTGGTAGCAGGTATCCCGATGAAAATAAAAGATAAAGGAAAGACATGATACAGGAGATAATCAAAAAGATACCACCTGTCAAACCCGAGTTTGCTGAAAAGGCTCAGAAACGACTTGATAGTCTCACAAAACCTCAGGGAAGTCTTGGGAGGCTTGAGGAATTTGCACGAAGGCTCGTAGCAATCACGGAAAGCACAATGCCTCTGATTGATAAAAAAGTTATCTTCACGTTTGCAGGCGATCACGGAGTTGTGGAGGAAGGGGTCAGTGCATATCCAGGCGAAGTTACAAAGCAGATGGTTTTCAATTTTCTGCGCGGCGGCGCAGGGATAAATGTCCTTGCACGTCATGCAGGTGCAGAGGTTGTGGTAGTTGACATTGGAGTTAAGGGTGAACTTGGAGAAGTCGCAGGACTTGTTTCTAAAAAAGTTGTATCAGGAACAGGGAATATCAGAAAAGGGCATGCTATGACAAAGCATGACGCTGCAAGGTGTATAGAGGTTGGGATAAAACTTGCAGAAGATTATGCCATAAAAGGGTATAAGCTATTTGGTACAGGTGAGATGGGTATAGGCAATACAACACCTTCATCTGCAATAGCTGCGGTAGTGACAGGCAAACCTGTTTCTGAGGTAACCGGAAAAGGTACAGGCATAGGTGATGAGGTATGGAAGAATAAAATAAAGGTAATTGAAGATGCAATCTCCATAAATAAGCCTGACACATCAGACCCTCTCGATGTCCTTTCAAAGATCGGAGGCGCTGAAATCGGGGGTATCGCCGGCTTGATTATCGGTGCGGCAGCACACAGGATACCGGTTGTCATTGATGGCTTTATTTCAACTGCAGGCGCCTTAATAGCCTATTGTCTTGAACCAAAGACAAAGGACTACATGTTTGCAGCGCATAACTCTGTTGAGATCGGGCATAAAGCAATGCTTGATAAAATGGGGTTGCACCCTATTCTCGATCTGAACTTAAGACTCGGTGAAGGCACAGGTGCCGCTCTTGCAATGCTTATAATTGAGGCAGGACTAAAGATCTATAAATAGATGGCCACCTTTGGTGAAGCAGGGGTATCAGAAAAAGCTCAAACATAAATTTCTTATGAAAAGATTAATAATTGCAGTGCAGTTACTAACCATAATCCCTGTCAGGAAGAGCATGACTGTTAGCGAGGCTGATATAGCAAAAAGCTCATCGTTCTTCGTCTTGGTCGGCCTTATTCAGGGTCTTATACTGATAACAACGGATTATGTAGCTGGCAGGGTCTTTCATCCCGATCTTGTTACGGGAATAATACTGCTTGTGTATGTCTTGTCAAACGGTGGGTTTCATCTCGATGGACTTGCTGATACGTTTGATGCAATAGCAGCGAAATCAGAAGATACCCTAAATGCCGATAAACAGAAACGGCTTTTGATATTAAAGGACTCTTTTACAGGACCAATAGGTGTAACAGCGATAGTATTTTCACTGGGTTTAAAATACCTGTCTTTAAACAACGTGACTCATTTTTTGACTTTCACATATTATTCTTCTCTTTTGATCCTTCCGGTAATCTCAAAATGGACAATGGTCATATCCATATTTTATGGTAAGCCGGCAAGAGAGGACGGTCTTGGAAAAATCTTCTTAAATAAAATCGGATCCAAAGAAGTTGCGGTTTCGACCCTAATACTTCTTCTTTTATTAACGTTACC
>JAKLQR010000314.1 GCA_022013235.1 Thermodesulfovibrionales bacterium
ATACTTCTTCATCTGGACCCTGTATGTATTTTCTTCCAAACGGTCCTTGCCGGTTTTGTAATCAAGAATAGTGACTCTATCACTGTCGATGACTATCCTGTCCATCCTGAGAAGCCTCCCGGTCCGATCGGCGACCTCCCACTCTGTTTTCACCACTCTTTCGGGCTTCCTCCCGAAATATCCGGCAATATCCTTATGCGTTATAAGAGAAACTATGAGGTCATGAATTTCGGCGTCAGGGAACCCGGCGCCTGTTTCTCTCTTCACCTTCTGTATTATTTCCGAAACTCTTTTTGGTATATCCCTTCCTGCATAATCGATGAAGGAAAGCACCCGGTGCACGAATTCACCCCTCTGTTTTTCGTATACATTCAGCATTTCCTCAGGGCCTTCGCGGAACTCGATCTGTCTGCCCAGATGGAGAAGCGGCATGGGGACTGAAAAGTCATCCTTCTCTTTTTTCGTATACGGAGGTTTTTCCGATGGGGGAAACTCATCAAAGGGGAGGAGGTCGAGAGGATACCTGTGGTTTTTACCGCTCACCCCTATGACATAAAGTTCATATTGTGAGCGGGTAAACCCGACATAGAGGGAGTTGAGGCTGTTGACTTTATCCTTTCTCTGCTCTTCGGCGTAAAGTTCGGCAGAATGCGCGTCATGGGCTGCAATTTCCCTGTTGATTTTCAATAACCGGATGCCGTTCCGGTCGTTTTCGATAATATAATCGAATCCTCGCGGGAACTCTTCGTAGAGCAGAAGGATTACTACAGGGAACCCGAGTCCCTTTGCCTTATGGATCGTCATGACCCGGACTGCGTCATAATCCTTCGGCACATTCATGTCCCAATCCGATTCACTGATCTCACCCATCTGTCCGTCATCCGCGAACAGCAGAAAATCGCCGATGCTGGTATACCCTCCGCCCTCAAGGTCTTTCACGGTTTCGAGTATCTTGACCAGAGTGGATTCTTCTTCCCTGAATGTTTCGAATACCCTGAAAGCGCTGAATATTTCTGTAATGAGGTCATAAAGGGGTAAATACCCAGCTGATTTGAAGAGCCCTGCAAAGGATGTATCCCAGAGCAGAGGAAACGTTTTCTGGAATGCCTTGTATAGAGGATGCTCGTTTCTCTGCGTGAAAAGGAAGTTTCTGATCTCTTCACTCTCTTTCTCCGTGTGCTCTTCAGCGATTCTCCTGCTGAAGACCTCGCCCAGCAGGAATGTTGCAAAGGAGAGGTTCTCCAAGGGAGAATCGAGAAATTTCAGGAGGGCAAAAATTTCACCTGTCAGCTTCCTCCTCCGGATATCGAGGCTGCTGAAGGAGATGAAACCTATATCCTTTTCGTTCAGCCAGGTTGTGACCCTTACTGCATCCTCGTTCTTCTGTGTGAGGACCGCGATATCTCCAAAGGAGTATCCACGCCTGCAAAGATCCAGGATCAGTTCCTGGATTTTCTGTTTTTCAGGAGGGTCTTCTTCATTTTTATCATGGATGGTGACTTCAACATACCCTTCGGCTCCTTCAGCATTATGCGGTGTCTGTGTGTAATCGGTAAGGCCGCTCCTTTCTGCAGCCTCCCGGTAAAGAGGGATTTCCGGCGCCAGGCCCTGAAAAACCCTACGGGTGAATTCAAGTATTCTGCTCCTGCTTCTGTAATTGATGCCGAGTTCCTTTTCGAACGGCTCTGCAGACAGGAAGGGACTGATGATTCCGCAGTCCCTCATTATCGTGTAATCTGCATCCCTGAACCCGTAGATTGCCTGTTTCGTGTCGCCTACAACAAAGAGACTGCCACCCTGTGAGAGGGAGTTGTCGATCAGCGGGATAAGGTTTTGCCACTGTATGGGGGATGTGTCCTGAAATTCATCGATCAGGAAATGATAGACGATATCTCCTAGCCTGAAATACACATCCGGGACGATAGATCCGCTGAGATACTCCGTGAGATACCGATTGATGTCTTCTATGAATACCTTGCCCCGAAGTCTTTTTATCGACTCGATAATGCTGCTGAATGCTCCGTAAACCAGAATATACGGGATGCAGGCAGAGCGGCTGTGGAGGAATGCGAATTGACTCACAAGTCCTTTCAACCGGGACCAGTGCGCCAGTATCTCTTCGTATGAATCCTGATGAGACTGCTTTTTCTTTCCAGGTTTCTTCACAGGGGGAAGCTTAAGTCCTTTGCCGAAAATATCCGCGAAGTTATTCTCTTTGACGGCAGATCTGACAGCATCGTATGATGAATTCATGCTTTTCTCAAGAGACGATTTAATTATCATTTTATCAATAAGATCCAAGAGACAGATAATCTTTAACTTTAAGTCATCAAGTTCCTTCCTTTCGTCCGTTAGAAGGGGTGTTCTGCCAACGGCTGAAGTCTTTCGGTAGATTTTTTTGATCTCTTCAAGAATCGTACCGGAAGGTTCCCATAGAAAGGCTGTCCCGGATTTCTTGTTTTCCCCGATACTGTCGATAATATGCTCAAAAAGTACAGTTTCATCGGTATGTTCCCTTACATTTCTAATAAAAAGGTTGAACGCGTATTCCATAACCGATTCATTATTCAGGAGAATATCGAATTCAGGATGGTATCCGAAATCGATTGCCGATGCTTTGAATACAGTTGCCATGAAACTGTCTATGGTTTTTACCTGGAAATCAGAGTAATTGCCGAGTATCTCTTCTATGAGAGTTCCTGACCGTTCCTTCATCCTTTCGTTTTCGATCGTAATAACCTGCCGGAGTTCGTCGAGAACATCCGGTTTTTCGAAATACGCGTCCTTGAGCCATTCGAGAACCCGTTCCTTCATCTCTTTCGCGGCATTATTCGAGAAAGTTACCGCGAGGATGTTCCTGAGGCTGTTATGATGAATTCTTTCGGAAAGGATGAACTGGACGAACCGCTGGGTGAGGGCATAGGTTTTCCCGGAGCCTGCAGAGGCCTTGAGGATCATGAAATGCGGGAATGATATCTCAGTGTCTTTCTGTAAAATTGAGCTCATGGCAGTTTATTGTTCTCTGCATGACAATATAACTTTTTGCGATGGTTTTTGCCATGATGAAACTGCTATGAAAAAATAATAATTTTCGGAGAAAAAGCAAGAAACTGATAGCAATTCAATACTGTTTGTGCTATTTTTTTAGACAAAATATTCTATTTGCTCACCTAGCTCAATTACTTTCAGAAAGAAAACAATAGGATTTGTTATACTTGAAAAACAGGTAAACAACTGGCAAAGGAGTGTAACATGAAACGTTTAGTAATATTATCAATTATGGTGTTAAGTGTTGTGTTTTCAACCACAGGAAAAAGCATTTTTGCCGATCAGCCGACAGAAAATATAAAAGATACATCTTCATTATCGGGCAAGGTAGTTGAAACAATGGACAGCGGTCGATACACTTATGTGTATCTTGAGAGGAGCGATAAGAAACTATGGTTAGCAGTCCCCAAAATGACAGTAGTGGTGGGGCAGAATATGTCTTTCATTCCAGGAATTGAGATGGTAAATTTCGAGAGTAAGACCCTTAATCGTAAATTCGATAAGATTATTTTTTCCCAAGGGCCAATTACCATCGAGGAATGAAATGAAGTCCAAATAAATATAACTTTATTATCCTTCTTTTAATCAGCGCTTCAAATGTTCTTCCCCGAACGGTATAATCTTTATGCGGCATCCTTCCTGTAGCAAACCTGATCAAACATTGATATAATCCTAGATATTAAAACCATAAAATCATCAAAGAATAAGAGGGTATGAGCTATGCAAGAGGTTTTAGCAAGAGGTGTGAATTTTGTTTATACGAAACAGTATATTATAAATAAATATGGAATTGAAACCTGGAAACTGTTATTGCAATCTCTGTCAGAAGATGCCCGCAAAATTTGGGGTGATATTCTTGTACCCATACAAGAGTATCCATTTCTATTGTTCAAAGAGCTGATATCGGATCTGGCACTGGCATTAAACATAAAACAGGACTCCGAGCTTGCCAGCATTTATGAATACATAGCCGATCAGAGCCTCAGTAAGTTGTATAAAATATTCTTCCGTTTTGCAAACCCTTCATTCGTAATAAAGAACTTCCCGAAACTATGGAGCAGATTCTTTAATACCGGAAAGGTAGAAGTTCCGGTGTCAGAAAGCGGTCATGCAATACTGAAGTTTACGCTGCCCGGTATTTTTCTTGACTGGCTGGATCCCGCATGCTTCGGGTATTCAAAAAAAGCCGTGGAAATGGCCGGAGGGAAGAATATGACCATGGAAAAGAAGGGAGCCGATAAAACATCCGATGATCTTTGGGAGATAGTTTTTGAGCTGCATTGGAACGAGTAATGGCCAGCTTTTGATGTTATGATACACCTCGATTCCTTCCTGAAGGCAACACCGCTTGAAGTCCCCGCAAGTAGGAAGCGTTCACATAGAAATCCACAAAAATATGGTTGAACATTATTTCACGTAAAAAGACATTTTCTTTCATTCCTGAAAATGATATAGTTTAAATGATAAATGGAGGAAGGAAATGAATGAAGAGATAGACTTTATTCTGAAAAAACTTCCCGTAGGGCTGATCATCTTTGATCGAAAAAGCATTTTTTACACTAACAGAAAGGCGAACAACTTTCTTGGCCGTTTCGAGCTTCCGACTGAGATAACAACAATAAAAAATAGAATATTCGATGCTATTGACAGTGGGCGGTTAAGCGAACTATTCCCCGGAGAAATTTGTTTCACAAAGAAATTTAATGATTCCCCAAGCCATTGGATATTCAGGATCTATATATACGATAAACCAAATCCTATTGTCTATATTGTTATCATCGAAGAAACTATTTCCAATAAACTGAACATGAACGAAACCCGACAGCAATTCAGGCTCACAAGACGAGAAACCGATATACTCAGAAGAGTGCTCGATGGTTTTAAAAACGCTGAAATTGCTGAGGATCTTGAGATATCTGAGCAGACTGTAAAGGACCATTTGAGCAACATTTATATGAAAATAGGTGTTGAGAACAGAACAGGACTAATGCGAACCCTCCTGTACTCTTCAGAGGCGAACACGGAAAAACAAGAGTAAAAAGCTGGAAGCCTCTCGCGAAAGTAAGCAAGTCGCAAACTTTAAATTGAATACATTAACGCATGACAATCGATACACAGTAATTCAGCAGCGCACTCTATGAACCTGAAACAAATACCCTCCCTGAGTATGAT
>JAKLQR010000315.1 GCA_022013235.1 Thermodesulfovibrionales bacterium
AAGGAATAGTGAAAAGAGGGTGCTGGAAGCAATCCAAAAAGGGGCCGAAGTGCTTACAACGAGCTGTCCTTTCTGTGTAATGAATTTTGAAGATCCGGCGACGGAAAAAGGGTTGCCAGTAAAGGAGCTATCCGAAATCATAATGGAGGTTTTATAGAAACCATGATTCGCCTGTCCCCCATTTCTTTGAAAAATGCTCAATTTAGGAGTGATGAATGGGTTAACCAATTATCAGTGGAGGTTTGCTGTATCAGCCGATGGACCAGGCTGGTTCGGTTCTTAACCCCCACTTTTCTGTAAATTGATCTCAGATGATTCTCAACGGTGTATTCGCTTATGAATAGTTTTCTCCCGATCCGCTTGTTTGTAAGCCCCTCAGATAAAAGGGAAACCACCTCAATCTCACGTCTGGTAAGACCATATTTGTTTGACTGTTTGGAAAGAGATAACAGCCGTTTTTCCGGATTGAGGCAGAGCAGTAAGAGTGGGTTTTTACCACGCTGTGTTATCAGGCGCAGATGGACTGAAACCTTTTGTTCGCCCCCCGGGGGCACCAAATCGAACTGATGCTGGCGAGGTTCAGAGATATTTTCCTGTTGAGCAGAGCTTAGGAGGCCCCTACAACGCAGATAAATTTCCTCAGGAAGAGGTTTAAATGATGTCTCCCCGGGCTTCCTGGTCTTGTTCAAGTTAGACATTATCCGGACAGCATTTTCGTCCTGGTAAATGGGGTCCAAGGAGGCATCCATAACCATGATGCCTTTATAGGGAAGACTGGCAACAATAGAGTCGATAAAGGATTTCTGTTCGATCATCTTGTGTGAGATCATGTTTTTTTCCAGTGCTTTAGCCAGATATGGGGCCATCAACTCGGCTTTCGCCTGATCCATAGAGGAAAAATTTCTCGCGTTTTTTGGGCGAAACAGGGACAGAATACCGAAAACCTGTTGCTCATTTCTCAGGAAAATACTCATCTGAAAATGAATTGACTGAGGTTTAAGAAAGTCATTGTAATATTCGCATCGAGTCAGATCTTTGAAAGCAATGAGTTGTTCGGTAGTAAGGACGTTTGTACGGTGGGATGATAATCCACTCAGAAAGGGGTCCTGTCGGTGATAATATTCGCGAAACCGGGTAATAAACTTGTCATCGATGCCCCTGGTGATGGCCCGGTCAAGGTTGAGTGCCTGGGCAAGGTGACGGGAGAAGAAAAAGTTGCTGTTGCCGGTCTTGAATATGCCCTCTAAGTGGCGGAGCAATTCGGATATCAGCTCGTCAACCGTGTTGCACTCGAGAGCGGTACGGCTGACAAGGAGTACTTCCATCAGGTCCTGAGTTGCCAGTCCTTTTAGGGGTACGCCCATTTCTCGTCTCCCAGACAATGCATCTCCATATCCCTGTCTGGTTTCCGCTTGTCCAGATGAAGGATATCAAGATCATCTAAAGAATACCAATAAAAAAATCGATTTGTTAATAAAAAATGACGGATTTCCGTTATTGACTTTCCATAGATAGTTCTACATACTGGAAATTATGAATAACTCTTTTCAGAATTGGAGGTGAATTATGGATAAGAAAGGGAAACAGATGGTTCTGCCACCACCCGCCCAAGTGGGTGTTGTGGTTGGGAATCTAAACGAGGCGATCGATTATTACTCCGGGATCTTCGGGCTTGGACCATTCCAGACAATAGAATTTGCCCCTGCCCAGCACTGGGTAAAGGGGAAGCCGACCCCGATTCGTCTGAACATTGGCATGTGCCAATGGGGGCCGCTGCAGTTAGAGCTCATTGAACCCTTGGAAGGGGATGCCCCGCATAAGTGGTTTTTAGAAGAAAAAGGAGAAGGGATGCAGCATCTCGGTTTTATTGTGGACAACTATGACGAATGGTTGGACTATCTCAGTGAAAATCGTATTGATGTTCTCATGAACGCAGAAACCGACGTAGAAGGAATGGGGCACGTCCGGGCGGCCTATGTGCAATCCGATAGTACGGGCGGCGTGCTGTTTGAGTTAATCGAGGTTCGGCCATAGAGGCTTTGGCCGGAAAGGGGGAACGCCATTATGACTTTGAAGAACGAAGAACTTCTGGGATTGTATCGCAAAATGCTCCTGGTGCGCTCCATGGAAGAGAAGCACGGGGGCCTTTTACAGGAAGGACGAATTCAACTGATGTCCCATTTCGGTACGGGGCAGGAGGCGGTGTCCGTGGGCGTGACCGGGCCGTTGCGTCAAAGCGACATTCTCTTTGGGACCCATCGTGGTGTCGGGGAGTTCATGGGGAAGGGGATGAGTGCAAAGGACATCTGGCTGGAATACATGGGAAAGAAAACAGGGCTTTGCAAAGGAAAAGGGACGCTGCATCTTTGCGATAAAAAGGTCAACATCCCACCCCTGGTCTCCAGTCTGGGTTCGGATTTTTCCCATGCAGTGGGCACGGCCCTTGCTTCCAAGATGCAGAAAAAAGACCAGGTGACCCTCTATTTTGTGGGAGAGGGCACCTGCAACCAGGGGGAGGCCGGTCCTGCCATGAATATGGCGGCCCTTTGGAAGCTGCCGGTGGTGTTTGCCGTGTGTACAAACCAGTTTTGCGAGCTGTCGTACATGTCCGAGCACTATCCCACCGAAGATGTGGCGCCGAGGGCTGCCGGCTACGGGATTCCTTACGATATCGTGGATGGCCAGGATATCGAGACCACCTATGCTGCAACCGAAAAGGCCGTGGAACATGCACGCAGCGGCAAAGGGCCTTACCTCGCGGAGTATAAGACCTTTCGCATGGCCCTGCATTTTTCAGGGGACCCGGGTGGGTATGTGAAACAGGAAGATCTGGAAAAATGGGGAAAAAGGGATCCCATAGACCTCTGTCAGGCAAAATTGTTGGATCGGGGAATCCTCACCCCTGATGCCGATGAAACATTGCGACAGGAGGTGCTGGACGAAGTAAACCAGGCGGTGGAGGAGGCTTTCTTAGCACCCGATCCCACTGTGGATGATCTGTTCGAAGACGTATATGCTCAGAAGGGGGTGATATAATGGCCAGAAAAATTAGTTTTTTGCAGGCCCTGAATGAGGCAATGGCCGAGGAAATGCGCAGAGACCCGGCGGTTTTTGTGCTTGGAGAGGACGTTCGAATCGGCGCCTTTGGGCAGACCGCCGGCCTGCTGGCAGAGTTCGGGGAAGAAAGGCTCGTGAACACCCCGATTGCTGAAAATGCTATTACCGGTGTGGCCATGGGGGCCGCCATGAACGGCATGCGCCCCATCCTGGAACTGATGTTCTGCGATTTTGCCATGCTTGCCATGGATCAGATCTGTAATCACCTCGGCCAGTGGCGGTACATCAGCGGAAACCAGTACAGCCTTCCTCTCACCATACGAACTGCGTTGGGAGGCGGTTTCCGTATGGCCTATGGTCATTCACAGTCCCTGGAATCTCAGTTAATTCAGGCGCCGGGTCTCATCCTGGTGGAGCCGTCCACCCCATACGACGCAAAAGGACTTCTGAAATCGGCCATACGAAGCGATGATCCGGTCGTGTTTTTTGAACATAAAAAACTGGTCCTGGGAGGCGTTGAGGGTGAGGTTCCTGAAGAGGAATATACCATCCCCTTTGGTGAGGCGGTGGTTCGCAAACCAGGGAAGGACGCCACGGTTGTGGCCTTCGGATTTATGGTATACGAGGCCATGAACGCTGCTCAGGAGTTGGCGCAA
>JAKLQR010000316.1 GCA_022013235.1 Thermodesulfovibrionales bacterium
CGCGCTTGACGGTCCCTCCCAGTGCCTGGCACCGCGGGCATCACGGGACCTTTAAAACTATATGAATAAGGAGAATCAGCCTTGAACCGTAAGCTGATGTTCATCACTTAAATGTCTGACGAAGGCGAGATAATCGGTGATATAAAGAAAGACGATAACAATGTAATCAGGATCTCGATCCAGGAATACAATGGTCATCGATACATTGATATCAGAAAATGCTTTCAAAATGGAAAAGGGCATATGTTCCGTACTAAACAGGGAGTAACAATCTCAAAGAGAAATATTAATCTCTTCATGCTACACATGGAACATGCCCAAGGTATCCTTATGGAAAAGGAGCCATTCTGATGGCATACAAAACGCTGAATGATTCTTTTTATTATGATGCGGAAATCCGGCAGCTTCCGAAGGTAGCGTCCGACCTATTGCTTTATCTCATTACAAACCCTCATAGCCATTTCTCGGGCATCTATTACCTGCCACTTGCGACTGTACCCATAGAATCAAAACTCACAGTGACAGAAATTGATAGTGCCATCTCTATTTTGAGCAATATTGAAGAAATTCAAAAAGATGTGGATAGGGTATCCAGCGTTGAAAGTGAAAGCATAAAAAGGCCGGATAGGGTATCCGTGTTTGAAACCAATTGCAAAAATCATTTTTTCATACGATTCGATAAGGTTCAGAATATTGTCTTTGTCAAGTCCATGCTTCGGCATCAGACTGGCGGAAGGATGAGCGAGAAGCAAATCCGATCCGTATTGTCTCAGGTCCAGCAATTCAGCAAGTCCTCCGTGATTGTCCCATTCCTGGAATATCACCGTGATTTTTTACTTCATTGTTTTCTTGCGTTTGAGAAAGCACAACCGCCTGAGGACAGGAAGTTTGACGTTGCCAAGGCGCGACGAGAGAAACTAAAGAACGACGTCGAGGAGTTTTACCATCAATTTGGTCTCTCTTTTTTTTGTACTAAAAAATACCCTATTCGGGAATTAAGACAAGAAGAAGCATCAGCAGAAGAAGAAGCATCAGCAGATAATCAACTCTCAAAGGTAGATCAAACAATTGATGATCGCGCGTTGAATTTTTCAGGTAACAACCTGACTCCAAGTAAAGAAGAGAAGGAGCGAATAGCTATACTTTGCCTGCAATTAAAAGATTTGAATCACGGATTTAATCCATATCAGTTTGTAAAAAAGACAATCAACAAAAATATTCCCTATACAGTCACAATGGAAGTGCTGGCAAAGATGGTCAAGTATAAAGCCACAATCAAGAATGCTTGGGCTTATGCAATCGATGTTCTACAAAAAGATTATCAACAATACAATTATGCTCAGGCAATGAAGGAGCATATGCAATACAAAGAACCAGTGCAGATTGGAAAACTGACGGTGGTTGACTGATGGTATCTCTATTAAAGGACATAAGGCAACGGGTCCTTCCTGGACCCCTCCCCATGCAGTGCGCAAAGCATGGCAAAAACGAATTATCCATAGAATTTTTGAAGAGGGTGTCGTGTCGTTTAATTTCTTTAAATTCAATAAGTTGAGGAATAATTAGGCATGGAAGAAGATAAGATTAACACATATCAACTTTCGGATAGTCAAATTTCCAGCAGGATATTATTTAATTTATTAACCGCTATGAACGAACAGACTTTACCTGGTATCAAAGAAAATAGAGATATCCTCGTACCAGTCGAAGTCCTTTCGCTTCTTTTTGGTATTACGGATCGTCATGTGCAAAGACTATCTAACGAAGAAAAAATACTTAAAGAAGTGCGCGGGAAATATTTTTTTCTTTTGTCGATTATGAACCTAGTCAAACATCAACGCAGACTCATAGAACAGGGTGGCGATGCAACAATTACGGACCTTCGGAAGGAAGAGCAAAAAATAAAAAATGAGCTTTTGCAAATAGAACTGGAAAGGTCGAAAAAATCGCTTATTTCTGTCGAGGAAGTGAAAAAATCTGCAATGAACGAAGGCAAGAGGATCCGTGATGCACTCAATAACATCGTTCCGCGTATCAGGGCACTACTTGCAGCTGAAACTGACGAGCTTAAATGCGGTGATATCCTGATAGATGAGCTGAACCGTATTAACGACTATTTCACCGATGACGAGCAGGAGCGATCAATACATGGGAGGAATGACAATGGACACAAATAATACAGAAGGCACCTGGTTTGATTTTTATATCGATAATTCTGACGCGAGGATCAGTTTAAAAATCAGGGCCATTGATGCAAAGGAAGGCATTCTTCTAACACAGAAACATGCCTGCATGGGGAAAAAGAAACGCTATAAAGTGAAGATGATCGAATCAAGGCGTTTTCAGGATGAGTTCATAAATTGTGCGTTGGAAGACTTTACAGGAATCGTAAATGAAGAAAATAAGCCCCTGGAAGTCAATTTCAAAAACAAGAGAGACATTTTCAATCTTCCATATACATGCAAGGGAAAGACTATCGCAGACTTTATCATCGAAAAAACAGCATCCCTCGCCGGATTACCTCAAGGCCCCTACCCTAATGTGAAAGTATCACAATTGATTTCAAAAATGAACCAATGGAGGAAGAGCCATGGCTGACAGAGTTATTAACATAATCATCAAAGCTGACGGCACTGCAGCGGTACAGAGTTTTAATCAAGTCTCAAATGCGGGAACAAGCATGGCTGAAGATGTTACTAAAGGGACATCAAAAATAAGTGCTTCCCTTGCAAGGTTTGCGCAACGCGTTGT
The DNA here is from genome assembly GCA_022013235.1 of Thermodesulfovibrionales bacterium. Classification (GTDB taxonomy): domain Bacteria; phylum Nitrospirota; class Thermodesulfovibrionia; order Thermodesulfovibrionales; family SM23-35; genus JAKLQR01. Next base: position 2,752 of record JAKLQR010000316.1, read on the forward strand.
CACGCAGTTCAAATCACTTATTTCGAATGTCGATAATTTCAAGCTCAGGATGTCAGAAGTAGACAGGTTTCTCCAGCAAGGATTAAATCTCGCAAGTCTGTATGCCATGCAGAGGACAATGACAGGAAGCCTGGACGCTGCTGAACTGATGCAGAATAGCCTAAAAGGTCTTGCTTCTACAGCCCGATACACCGGTGACGGTATTGAAGAATCCTTCCGGGAAGTTGAAAAGTTCACAGCTGATGGACTTGTCAATATTCAAGAAACATCCCAGGCATTAAAAAATTTAGAACTGCGTGGGTATGGTCTGGAGAAAAGCATCGATATCCTGGAGAGACTTAAAGATTCAGCTGCTTTCAACCGCCAGTCTCACTTATCGATGGGTGCAGCCATTGTATCGGCGACAGAAGGCTTAAAAAATGAAAACAGCATTCTTGTCGATAATGCCGGCGTCACAAAAAATGTTTCAGTGATGTGGAAAGAGTACGCCGCTCAGATCGGAAAATCAGTAGAGCATATGACAATCGCCGAAAAGAGAGAGGCGGAATATCAAGGCATCATGCGTGAGACAGAGGCCCAGATCGGAAATTCAAAACTCGCCACTGAAGGTTTGACCGGTGCGAAGGCTCAGCTAAATAACGAAATTTTCAAACTGAAGGCTTCTTTTGGTGAAACATTGATACCTGCATTTCTGGCTTTTGGTAAAGCGGCTAACTGGGTATTAGAAAATGTTTTAAAACCTTTCCTCGGCGGTATTGAACTGCTTGGCGCCGGTGCCGGTGCATGGGCTGCAAGATTCGGAGCGATATGGGATTGGGTTACATCAGGCTTTACTGGTGGAACGGAAAAAATCAATAACGAACTGGCAGCCATTGATGACGCGTTCAATGAATATGCCGAAGAAATAGTCAAGAAATGGGAAGGCAAACTAAAGATCCCGGAAATTGGGAAAGATACCGGCAATAGGCGGCAGGATATACAGGATGAGGGGGATATAGCCAAAGCAGCAAGTGACAAAATAAAAAAACTTACTGATGAATACGAGGCGCTAAGGCTCAGCCTCGAACGGCAGATTCAGATGGTCGGGCTGGATAACCTCGGCAAAAAGCTCCTGGAAGCATCAAATGATTTCGAGGACCTCAAAAAGAAGTTCGGCGAGGCAAAGGCACAGAAGATATACGATTTACAGATCAAGCTGCTCGACAAGGAAGAATTTCAAAAAACCCTTGATTCAGTGAAGGGTGCCTTTAAGAACCTTGAAGATGAGTTTATCCCTTCGCTGGAAGAACGCATCAAAGCTGAAGAAAACTATATGAAGTCAGTAATCGATGCCTATGATACACGCAAAGATCTTGAAGAGAAGCTCACTGATGCAACGGCTACGGAACAAGCAAAGAGACTCAAGGATGAAGAGAAGGTGCTTGAAGATATGTTGCGCTTAAACTTCCTGGCAGACCAGACCCTCGAGGAAAGGCTAAAAAACAAAGAGCGCATTTATGCAATCTATGCGGAACACCGGGCGAAGATCGAGGCAGAGTATGCGCCGAAGACCTTCAGCCAGGGCGTTGACGAGGGCATGGACGAATATCTGAAGTCTCTTGAATGGGGCTTTGACCGGGGGAAGGACCTGGCGCGGGAGGCGTTCACCAGCATGGAGGGCTTCTTTGAGGACCTCTTTACCGGGCGGGTAAAGCTCTCCTGGCAAAACCTGCTCGGCTGGATGGGCGGATTGTTTGCGAAGTTCCTTGCTGAAATGACAACAAAGATGATTGCACAGACCGGGATTATACAGCAGATTATGGGGACCGTAGGTTCGGCTGCGCCGGGAGCAGGCGGGGCGCTAAGTGAGATGGGAGGGTTAAGCACCTTACTTAGGTTAGGTGTAGGGTTAGGCGCTGGGCGGCTATTCGGCGGAGGCACAGGAGCTAATGTTGGAGGAATGGCCGGAGGGTTTGCAGGGGGCGCGCTTGCATCTTCAACCCTCATGACAACCGGGGTGATGGCAAGCACAATGATAAACGCAGGGATGGTGGGCGCAGTATGGGGGAGCATCGTACCGATTCTCGGGACTGTTGTTGGCGCGCTTATCGGTGCAGGGTTAGGCAAACTGATAGGTGACCTTTTGGGTAGTGATACCATACAACAGAAGTTCCGCGTGGTCGGAGGGGAAGTCCATACATACGGAGATATGCCAAAAGGGAAGCAGCAAGAATTGTTAAATTCACTTCAGCCAGCTTACGATGCATTTGTCGGCTGGGCTGAAGATATGGGGCTTGCGGCGGAAAACTTATTTGATGTCGGGCGCTGGGGGCTGGAAGATAAAAGTAAGATTACTTCAAAAGAACTCCTTAACTCGTTTTATAGAGGACTGCTTGATGCATTAGGGCTTGATACTGAGATATTTAAGCCTTACCAGAAGTCCGGTGAAAAATACTATGAAACCATCCAGCGTGTAATGCAGGCACTCGCCGAGGGGATCCCGTCAGTGGTTGCTTCAATAGACGATTATATCCGCGCGATAGAGTCCAGCGACGATGCAATCGCACAGTTCCGGGACCGCCTGAGGGATATGGACGCGGGCATCGATGACCTGAGGGATTCATTAAACGAGGCCACTGACCCGTCCGACGCCATGCAGTATGCCAACCAATTGAAACAGGCGATCTACGAACGGTACATGCTCGAAAAGCAGCTCATCGAGGGGCTGGTCGCAAGCATCAGGGCGCTGAAAGACGCATACTTTGAATTCACCCTGGGCCTGCAGCAGAAGATAGACGACCTGACCGGCAGCGCGGATTCCATCGGCATGCTCTGGGACAGGATGATTTATATTGTCGACCAGCTCGGCGACAGTTCGCTCTCGGCAAGCGAGAGGCTGGACCTGCTGAACCAGGGCATCGGGTATCTCGACCAGTGGGTGTCGGCGAATGTAGCGGCCATACAGGCGCAGTATGCCCTGCAGCAGCAGGCCATCGAGGCGCAGATCGAAGCGGTCAATGCGGAGATTGAAGCGCTGAACCAGCAGAAAGCAGCGATCAGCGAACAGATCAGCGGCCTCCAGGAGCAGCTGGACCTTTCAAAGCGCTGGAAGTCCGTGCTTGACAGCGTGACGCAGTCGATCCGCGACATGAAGACCACGTTCTCGCAGCGCGATGATCTGGAGCAGCTCGATTACCTGCGGTCCGAGATCGATACGCTCTTTGGCAAATATCAGGGCGCTACAGGAGAGGAGAAGGTAGGGTATGCGCAGGAACTGCAATCGATTATACAACAATATCTCACCATGGCAGCGGACACGCTTCAGCTTCCGTCGCTGGCATACGGCGCGGTATATGACGACATGCTCGCGATCCTTGAGACAATCCAGGGCGACGCGATTGCCGGATCTGCCACACAGGAGGACATACTCGCGCAGATCTCCGCGCTGCAGCAGGAATCGAATTCGATAGACATGGCGATTGCGCAACGGCAGGACCAGATCGCACAGCTTAACCAGCAGATTGCGGACCTTAATGTTCAGATGCAGGCGGACATTCAGGCCATACAGCAGCAGGCGGCGACGTACTATGAATGGGCGCAGACCGAAGGGGCGCAGCTCTATGAGGACGCCATTGCAGAGCAAACTGAAAAACTCCAGGAGATCCTCGGCGATCAGACGGCAGAGGAGTACCTGGCAGACCTCCAGTTGGCGGCAGTCACAGAGCTTGTGCAGATCCGCGACATACTGGAAGACATACGCGCCGCGTTCGGCAATATCCCGCAGTCAGCCTCGGGCGCATACTTCACAAAGCCCTCGCTCACCTGGGTGGCGGAGAAAGGGCCTGAGTGGGTAATACCGGACGGCAAAGTGGCCGGCGGGGTGACTGTGCAGCCACAAACAGTCAAACAGGAATTTAATATATCCGTTCCCGTGTCAGTCAGTATTCAAGAAGTTAAAGACCGGAAAACAGTCCATCAATTGACACAAGAGATCGGCAGGACAGCAGTAGATGCAGTATCGCAGTCACTCAGAGGAGGCCGTCTTAGAGTTCAAGTCCAGGATATAAATCGAGGCAGATAATTAAATATGAAAATGACGCTTGAAAAAGAAGATATCCATGAAATTGCTCATACTGTTGCAGAAATATTAAAACCTCACTTGGGGAATACACAGAGAGAAGAAGATATAGTATTTGATGTCAAAGGAATTGCAAGCTATCTCCATGTTTCTGAATCATGGGTATACGAAAGAAGCCGTTTGAATGAAATACCAAAAACAAAACCATATGGAGTACTGCTTTTCAGAAAGAAAGATATCGATAAATGGCTAGAAAAGCACTCAACACCGTCAGTGAATATTCCTCCAAAAATCAAGGCGGCCACTTGATACTTATTCAAGAAACCTACAAAATAAATCTCTATTTATTAAACACTTAAAAACTATTGTGCTAGAAATTGTGCTAATCATAAAAAATACTTGACATTACTAACTATGTTAGTTACGATTAGCACATGAAGCAGTGGATCCCAGAAGAAATCAAACAATTGAGAAAAGATCACGAGATTTCTCAACGGGCATTATCTGAACTTCTGGGAGTAGCACAAAACTATATTTACTATTTAGAAAGGGGGGAAAGAGATCCGAGTAATTCATTAAGACTGTTGCTCAGCTGCGTAGAAGAGAAGTTAAAAAGAAAACGAAAAAGGAAAGGAGGGTAATTTTGCCGACGGGTATTTATAAGCGTGGCAGTAAGTATTGGATACGCTATACCGGCCTTGACGGAAAGCAGAAACGTGAAAGCGCCGGCGAGAAATTTCAAGCGGCTATGGTCCTGCTCGCGGACAGAAAAGCTACTATTGCATCAGGGAAAGAACCTGATATCAAGGTAATCCCTAATCATACTTTCAAGGAACTCGTTGCAAATTACAGGGAATGGTGCAAGAAACAGCGGGCCTATCCGAGTAAAAAATATCTCATTGAGCAGCTAGAAAGTAAGTTTGGGGACCTACCCTTGCGACGGTTTTCCACAATGCTGATAGAACAATTCCAGACTGAAAGACTCAGCCAGGGTAAAAAGAAAGTCCGGGTCAACGATTCTGAATGGCGTTTGATTCCTAACAAACCGGCTACAGTAAACCGTCTCCTGGCAACTCTCTCACATATGTTTACGAAAGCTGTTGAATGGGAAATGGTTGAAGAGAATATTTTAAAGAGGATCAGAAACGCGAAAATGCTCAAAGGGGAATGCAAAAGACTGAGATACTTATCTCAAGAGGAATGTCAGAATCTGCTCAATGAATGCCAGGGATATCTCAGGGCAATTGTGACGATTGCCTTAAATACCGGCATGAGAAAGGGGGAAATACTTTCCCTTATATGGGACCAGGTTGATCTCAAACATGGTTTCATACTTCTGGACAGAACTAAAAACGGAGAGCGCCGGGAGATCCCTATCAATCAGACGGTAAAAGATGTTCTAAATGCAATCATGAGACGGATAGATATTCCTCACGTGTTTTTTGATCCTGCAACCGGGAAACCTTACCAGGACTTCAAAAGGAGTTTCCATTCTGCCCTGAAAAAAGCGGGAATCTCTGATTTCCACTTCCATGATCTTCGACACACGTTTGCTTCTCACCTTGTTATGTCGGGGGTTGATATTACGACGATATCGCGGCTCCTGGGCCACAAGAGCCTTACCATGACACTGAGGTATAGTCACCTGGCGCCTTCTCACATGGTAAAAGCTTTGAATGTCCTGGATACAGTTTTGACCGGGAGAAACGTTAGCACAAAATTAGCACAATTTGGCGGGTAAGAAGATGAGGGAGAGGGTTTAAATGGCCTGTAAGTGGTTGATTTTAAATGGTGGAGCTGATCGGGATCGAACCGACGACCTCTTGAATGCCATTCAAGCGCTCTCCCAACTGAGCTACAGCCCCAAATTGTCTTTTTCTCTTCTATACCTGAAATAGACTTTAAAGTCCATTCCCTAAACATCGCTTCACGTCTTGTATTATAGCTTTCGTAGTATATGAGATCAAAAGGTGCCCTATTTTTCGTCGATTTTATTTGCTTTTTATTATGCTTCTCTAATCTTTTTGCTATATTATTTGTTTGGCCTACATAAATAGTGCCGTCCTTTTTACTTCTAAGAAAGTAAACATAATAGACACCCAAAGCGCTCTCCTCTATGAGCCATTGGCCAACTGAGCTACTCTACGAGTCGTAGCCAGCCCCAGAGATGTATAAAATAACATATTTTTCATAATTTCTGCCAACTTCATATTCACGTTGAAACCGATTGACCTGCTTTGATGATGCGGATGCAGGATAACCGGGAGCCCTTTGTGTGAGGAATTGCCGGTATGGGAAAATATATTTGACTATACAATAGGAAGAGAGATACCATTCATGGAATGAGGTCGCTTGCACCCACAGGGAAGAATTCGTGCACGGATAACACGATAGATCCGGGCAAAAAAATCTGGTGCAGGAAATACGGGTGCTGGAAGCACGTAAAGGTTTGTCAGCAATGCAGTCTCCAGTCCCGGTGTATTGAATTCAAGAGATATCTGATCCCGCCGCTTTTTGAATTATGATATCGTGTTCCATGAAGAATAAGTGCCGCTGAACTTGAATATTTTTTCTCCATAAGTGAACATACACGTATGGAACTCTTCAAGAAAGAAACGACCGGCCAGCCACTCGCCTTCCGCATGTGTCCGAGGACACTTGAAGAATACGCCGGCCAGCAGCATATCCTTGGAGAAGGGAAACTGCTGCGCAGGGCCATCGAGGCCGACAGGATTTCCTCACTCATCCTCTACGGTCCGCCGGGAACAGGAAAAACCGCGCTTGCACGGGTGATCGCCGAGAAAACAAAGGCGCACTTCGAATGGCTGAACGCAGCGACCATAGGGATCGACGAGATCAGAAAAGTCATACAGAACGCAAAGGCAAGAAAAGCACGTGATGTAAGGACAATCCTCTTTCTTGACGAAATCCACCGCTTCAACAAACTCCAGCAGGATGCACTCCTGCCTGATGTTGAAGAAGGCAATATCATCCTCATCGCGCCAACGGTCGAAAACCCGTTCTTCTATGTGAACTCAGCCCTCTTGTCAAGAAGTCAGATTTTCGAACTGAAACCGTTGACTGAAGATGACATCCTGTTTGTCCTGAAGAACGCCCTGCGGGATAGTGAACATGGTCTCGGCAGCATGAAGATCAGCATGGATGACGGGGTATTAACACATATCACCAGGATGTCTGACGGTGATGCAAGAAAGGCCCTCTCCGCGCTTGAACTCGCATGCCTCACAACCCCTCCGGATGAGAGCGGACAGGTCCGGATTACCCTTGCAATCGCAGAGGAGTCCATTCAGAAAAAGGTCGTTGTCTATGATAAAAAGGGAGACCAGCATTACGATACCATCTCCGCATTCATCAAGAGTATGCGAGGTTCAGACCCCGATGCCGCCGTCTACTATCTCGCAAAGATGATTTATGCTGGCGAAGATCCGCGCTTTATCGCAAGACGGATTGTGATCTGTGCATCAGAAGATGTCGGCGAGGCCGATCCGATGGCACTGGTTGTCGCAACCGCCGTATTAAGGGCGGTAGAATTCGTCGGCATGCCTGAGGCCAGGATACCCCTTGCCCAGGCGGTTATCCATATCGCAAAGGCGCCAAAAAGCAATGCATGCTACAGAGCGATAGAGGCAGCGCTTAAAGATGTAGGAAATGAAGAGACCATGGAAGTGCCCGACCATCTGAAAGACAGCCATTATCCAGGAGCAAAGAAGCTTGGGCATGGAGAAGGATATAAATATCCCCATGACTTTGGAGGATATGTCGAACAGGACTACCTGAAAAAGAAGAAAAAATATTA
>JAKLQR010000317.1 GCA_022013235.1 Thermodesulfovibrionales bacterium
AAATGGATATGGCCGGAAACCTATGAACATGCTTTCCCCGGCAATGAAGATGAATACCGCGGTGAGAAATATCAGCATATGCCGTTCCTTATGCTCTGCAACCACTGTGACAATCCTCCCTGCGTAAGGGTGTGTCCGACTCAGGCAACATACAAGAGAAAAAGTGACGGTATCGTTATGATGGATATGCACCGGTGCATCGGATGCCGGTTCTGCATGGCGGGCTGTCCTTACGGCGCCAGGAGTTTCAATTACAAAAATCCAAGGCCTTATCTTGATGAGTCAAAAGAAAACCCTGAATTTCCAACACGGATGAAAGGTGTTGTTGAGAAATGTACCTTATGCTATGAAAGGCTTGCCAAGGGCCTTGAGCCGGCCTGTGTGGAGGCAGCCAAGGAGGTTGCAGCAAAAAAGGGTACAACACCCGGATTAATTTTCGGCGATCTGGAAGATCCGGCTTCTGAAGTCAGGAAAATCCTCAGTGAACGGTTTACCATAAGACGTAAGCCCGAACTCGGGACAGGCCCTAGTGTGTATTACATAATTTAGGAGGGAATTGGAATGCTTGAGAAAGCGATATACGGAGGTCGAAGATACTGGGTGTGGGTATGTTTTTTGCTGTCTCTGATAGGCGTCGGGTTCCTGGCCTATCTTTATCAGTTTCAAAATGGCCTTGGGGTAACCGGCATGAGCCGGGATGTTTCCTGGGGTCTTTATATCGGTCAGTTTACCTTTCTTGTCGGTGTCGCAGCTTCAGGTGTTATGGTTGTCTTGCCATATTATTTGCATGATTATAAGAAATTCGGCAGGCTCACCATTTTAGGAGAATTCCTTGCCATTTCTGCGGTAATTATGTGTATGCTGTTTATCTTTGTCGATCTGGGACAGCCGTTGAGAGTTCTCAATGTAATTCTCCATCCGACTCTCAATTCCGTCATGTTCTATGATATGCTCGTGCTGAGCGGATATCTTTTCCTCAATGTCCTGATTGGATGGACAGTTCTGGGCGCAGAGAGGAAAGAAGTGCCTCCGCCGAAGTGGGTGAAGCCCTTTATCATTCTCTCAATTGCCTGGGCGCCGTCGATTCATACAGTCACTGCCTTTTTGTATGCCGGCATTCCTGGCAGGCACTTCTGGCTGACGGCAATTCTGGCTGCCCGATTCCTGGCATCGGCATTTGCCGGTGGTCCGGCGCTCCTTATCATCCTTGCCCTGATCGTGAGAAAATATACGAAGTTTGATCCCGGCAAAGAAGCGATTCAGACGCTCGGAAAGATTGTTACCTACTGTATGATCATCAATGTCTTTTTCCTCGGTCTTGAGCTCTTTACCGCATTCTATAGCCAAATACCCGGACATATGCATGCTTTTCAATATCTATACGCCGGCTTGCACGGACACTCACAGCTTGTTCCGATTATGTGGCTTTCAAGCATCCTGGCAGTTATTGCGCTAGCGCTGTTGATTTTCCCTCAGATCAGGAAAAACGAAAGCCTGCTTGCAGTCGCCTGTGCAGCAACATTTTTCTCCCTCTGGATTGATAAGGGGTTTGGTCTTGTTATCGGAGGATTTGTGCCGAATCCTTTTGAGAAAATTACCGAGTACTGGCCGACGCTCCCGGAAGCATTGATCACCCTTGCCGTATGGTCGATAGGGTTTCTCGTATTGACTATCCTGTACAAGATTGCAGTATCAGTGAAGGAAGAAGTTGTTTTTGACAAATATGGAGAAAGACAGATCAAAGCCGAATAGAAAAAGAGGCGCTCTTTTGAAATATATTTAAAATAAATTAAAATAAAATATAAAAACCAAATGGTTTTTAACTTCAAGGAGGTGAAAGAAAATAGTGGGAACCTTTATTGTTACAGTTGACAAAGATAAGTGCGATGGCTGTGAGGAATGCGTGAATAATTGTCCGGTTGGCGTATTTCAGCTTACAGACGGAAAATCAGATCCTTTTCAGGCGGACTTATGCGAGGGATGTGAAACCTGTGTCAGCGTTTGTCCCACAGGCGCAGTAACGCTGAAAGAGCAATAAAATTTAGCAGCATGTTCGAATACAGCAAAAGGGGATGCTGGAGAGGCCGGCATCCCCTTTTTTGCGTCTTCCCTGCGCAGCCTTTCCCGGAGTTGTGTTGCCGGGATGCCGCGGTGTTTCATGCCGGACAGGAGGATTTCTGGAAGAATTTCTCTCGAAATATGGATACATCGCAATATTCATACTGACCTTCTTCGAGGGTGAAAGCGTGCTCATTGCAGCAGGATTCCTCGCTTTCAACGGATACCTGAATGAATTTGCGGTAATCCTCGTCTCTTTCGCAGCTTCATACATAGGACACGGCACCTTTTTCCTTATCGCCCTTTATAAGAGAGAGGCTTTTCTTGGGTTGATCCAGCGGTTTGTAAAGGTGAACCTGCTGAAGCTCGAGGCGCTTATGGCAAAATACGGAGTCGCCGCAATATTCATAAGCCAATGGATATACGGCTTCAGGCTGCTGAGCGCGGCGGTGCTGGGACTCTCACGCATGGGGACCGCGAAGTATTTTATGTTCATGCTCCTGAGCTGTCTCCTGTGGGCAACGATATGCACATACGCAGGCTATTTCTTTGGCGCAACGCTGGAAAGCCTGCTTGGAGATATTGAGCGGTATGAAAAATATATTGCGGCTGGTCTCCTGGTCGCGGGATTGCTCATCTGGCTTATCCGGGATGTCAGGAGGAAAAGGGCTAACCCTTTTGAATAAACAGCTCCCAGTAACCGTTCTCAATCTTTACCGATTCGAAATCATATCCACGCTTGTCACAGTACCGTGGAATAGAATCTTCTGCGGTGTCGGACGAGTCACAGAGAATTTTCAATATCGCCCCCTGTGGAAGGGTCTCCATCACTTTCTTTACGAGCATGATGGGATAAGGACACGATCTGCCCTGCACATCAAGGGTTTCTGCCGGGGTTTTTGACTGTAAGCCTGACATTCTGTTTTCTTCCTCCCGTTTGTAACAGAGTAAAGAGCGTGATACCAGAAATATTCTGTTTTCCTACCCCCCCCCGAATCTGTACAGTTATACCTTGCCGGAGGCCTCTTCGTCAATACAAAAATGTCGATCATCGAAAGGCTTTCATGACGAATAAATGGATTTCAGGAATCCCCTCTTTTCCAAGGAGGGGTGAGGGGAGGTTTTGAGTATCTTTAAAAACCCCTCCACCCTCGCCTTGCAAGGGGGAGGATTGAAATATAATGAGGGTAACTGCACTTGCTCCTTGTCGAGATGCTATAATGTTATTCTAAAAGAGAAACGGAGGTCCAACCCTATGGGATGCTTGTTCTGTGAAATTATTGAAAGGAAACGGCCTGCAAAAATCGTATATGAGGATGCACAGGTGATGGCTTTTGATGATATCCACCCCCAGGCTCCGGTACATACCCTCATAATACCCAAAAAACACATCGCTACAAATCTGGATCTACAGGAAGAAGACCTCGGACTTGTTGGGCATTTATTCCAGATCGCGAACCGGATTGCATCGGAAAAAGGGATTGCTGAAAACGGCTTCAGGCTTGTGATGAACTGCAATCGTGATTCAGGGCAGACAGTTTTTCATGTACACCTGCATTTGCTCGGAGGACGTCTCATGCACTGGCCGCCGGGGTAGAAAAAATTACTCCTAACCTGGGTTATTCATAAACCCTGTTTGTCGTGACAGGATATAGTATTTTCGCTCATTCTCGGTCTTCGACCTCCGAGGTATTTTGCCTCTCTATTATAACTATGCAGACTGTATGAATATCGGCAAAATAAATCTGCTCAAACACTATATCCTGTCAATGTCTGAGGAAGTTTGTGCATTACTAAGACGGCTATAAGTAAGGATACATATTCTCACACCCTCCCCTTTGTCCCCTCCCCTCAAGGGAGGGGAGTTCGTCAAGTCCCCTCTCCCCTGGAGGGAGAGGGCAAGGGTGAGGGGGATGTAGTCTTACTTATGC
>JAKLQR010000318.1 GCA_022013235.1 Thermodesulfovibrionales bacterium
ATTCTTGATGAAGGCCTGGAGAAAATCGTTGGATATGAACATGAGCTGACAGAATATCTTGTCGGAAAACTGGCAGATATCGAAGAGATACAAATATACGCACCCGCTGCAGACCGTATTGCTACGATATCGTTTAATGTTCTGGGTGTACCTCCTTCCGATGTTGCGTATTTTCTGGACAGGGAATGGGGCATATGTGCAAGATCCGGTCTCCACTGCGCTCCGGAAGCGCATAAAACACTGGGCACGTTTCCAGGAGGAACAATCAGGTTTTCTCTTTCATTTTTCAATACGAAAAAGGAAATTGACAGTGCAATAGAGGCGCTGAAGGATTTTGTGAAACACAGATAGATGTAACGGGCTTACAGCCTGTTGCGCTATTGTCCAATAATTGACTAGGCATTAATACCTTAAGATATATCAGGCATCTACAATGGAAGAGTCAACAGATATCCAGACAGAAAAAAAGAAGGTTATCGCCAAGGATTTCAGTCATCTTAATGTGCATGAAAACCTCAAAAGCGAGCTTTCGGTCATTTCCGGAAAATGCATACAATGCAAGCTCTGCCAGAAAGAATGCGCGTTCCTCGGTAAGTATGGAAAACCAAAGGATATCTCCGATTCGTACGATCCCGGAAACACTGCACATCAAGGTATGCCGTTTGAATGCAGTCTCTGTCAGCTCTGCGCATCTGTCTGTCCGGTAAAGATCAACCCGGCACGCATGTTTCTTGCAATGAGACGTGAAACCGTCAGAAAAGGAAAAGGCGATTATCCTGAACATAGCGTCATTCTTGGATATGAAAAGCGTGGCGTCTCGAAACGGTATTCATACTATGCTCTTCCTGAGGGCTGTGACACCGTCTTCTTCCCCGGCTGCGCTCTCCCTGGTACTCGTCCCGATAAGGTGCTGAAACTTTATGAACATCTGAAGAAAACTATACCTTCTCTTGGCATTGTGCTTGATTGTTGCACAAAGCCATCGCATGACCTTGGAAGAGAGCGGTTTTTTCAGGCAATGTTTCAGGAGATGAAGGGGTATCTGACAAGAAATGGCATACGCACTGTCATTGTAGCCTGCCCGAACTGTTATAAGATTTTCCAACAATACGGAAGAGATGAACTTTCTGTTGTTACCGCGTATGAAGTTATGGCAGAAAAAGGTCTTCCTGAAACCGGTGACGTGGCGGGAAGTATTACTGTTCATGACTCCTGTGGAGTCAGATTCGAAGAAAATATTCACGAATCGGTACGAAACATCATAAAGAAAAGAGGCTTGCAGATCGACGAAATGAAGCACAGCAGGAAAAAGACGCTCTGCTGCGGTGAAGGAGGATCAGTCGGTTTCCTGAATCCTGACCTATCTAAGAAATGGGGGTCCCTGAGAAAGACCGAAGCGGACGGGAGAAAAATGGTTGCATATTGTGCGGGATGCGTCAACCTCCTCAATTCTATCACCCCCACAAGCCATATTCTGGACTTTGTTTTTGAACCGGAAGCAGCCGTTGCAGGAAGAGTGAAGGTTTCCAAAGCTCCATTCACATACCTCAACCGTCTCAGGCTGAAAAAGCATTTCAAAAACACTCTCATTGCTGCAAAAACGAGAGAGAGAACATTTTTTGAAGCTGAAGAAAAGGGGAAAGTACAGTTGTTAAAGCGTATAATAATCCTTCTCGTCGTTCTCTCTGCTATCCTTGCCATACGGGTTACCAATGCAACCCAGTACCTTGAACAGGACGCTCTCAGAGGCCTGATTCAGGGGTATGGTGTACTGGCTCCGGTTATCTATATGCTGATATATACTGTGGCGCCTGCCTTGTTTTTACCCGGACTTCCCCTCACTATCGCGGGAGGCATCCTCTTCGGACCTTTCTGGGGAGTTGTCTATACTATTACAGGCGCCACTCTGGGCGCCTGCGTGGCTTTTCTTATATCACGATATGTCTCCAGGGAATGGTTAGCAAACAAATTCAGAAGCCCCAGATGGAGAAGACTTGACGAAGGTGTTGAGAAGCACGGCTGGAAAATTGTTGCGTTTATGCGCCTCATACCAATATTTCCCTTTAATCTTCTGAATTATGCATTCGGACTTACAAAGATAAAATTTCTGCACTATGCCGTCACAACATTTCTCTGTATGCTGCCGGCCTGCATTGCTTTCATAGTCTTTTCGAGTTCTCTTCCTGACGTCTTGAAAGGGAAGATATCCCCATCTTTCCTTGCAGGGTTTGGCCTTATTGTGCTAATTTCATTATTTCCTGTTTTCTACAGATGGTATAAAGCAAAGAAGGGTGAATCAGAACCGATGTGAAGTATGAGAAAGATAAGATCGTATTTCATCTTCAGCGGTTTTGAATGCAAATTCATGAAAATAATTTTTTAAAGCCGCTTCATCAAATATTACGTTTCCATCTTTGTCCTGATAATTTTTACTTAAAACACACGCAAGCTGTTCTTCTCCTTCTTGCCAGTTCTGTCCGAGGATATCCTCTATTTCCTTGCCTGAATTCACGTTCCGGAGCGGCAGAAAAAGCTCTAAATTAAAAAATTTCAGAAATTCGCTATAGGCATCCAGGGCAGCCCCTGTCTGGTTGACTTTCACCTTGCCGTCGTGAGATTCCCGTTCACCTCCTATTACAATATTACAATTTAGCATTTTTGCTAGCGGGATTCTGATGGCATGAAAATAGAGGTGGCATCCTAAACATGGAGTAAAATAGCCGAATTTTTTAAACAGTTCTGTAGTATATCTGCCGCAGAGTTTCCACCAGAACCGAGGAGAACCGAGTACAATGACGCTGAATACCCTGATGTCCTCTTTTTCAAGCTTCTCTTTCATAAGTGCTGTCTTCCCAAAAGGAACCTTCCAGTTGCCGTATTCCGTTCCGGTAAACGCGATAGTCGGCACAACAGCCTTGATGTCTCGAACCCTGCAGGCCCTGATGACTGCTGCGACACTGTCTCTCCCGGCTATTTCTGCAATCGCAACATTCTCTGTTCCCTGTATCTCTGCTCTCATTTCATCAGAAAACATCCAGTCGGGAAACTCTGCCACAAGTTCAGGTTTATTTGCGAGAATTTCTAAAAGTTCATTCTCTTTGTTCATAGGGTTAAAGGGGTGTAATCTCCGGGATAATACGGTTGATCGACCGGGGTATCCATAAGCCCCTGGAGTTTTGACCTGTCAAGGAAATTAAGGATTAGATACATTAGCTCCTTCCCCTTTACGATACCGAGCACCCCTTTCGCGCAGCTTATTTCATTGTAGTGAGTGACATCGTCTTTCCGGACATATTTCCCGACCATTGTGAGCGGCACTGTCTCACCGGTATGGATCATGACACCGGAGCTTGCAGTAGAATGGTCAGCAGTGAGGACCAACAGGTTCTCCTTGTCCGGTGCAATTTCGTCTACTGCAACAGACATTGCACGGTCAATCGCCTCTATTACCTCTTTTTTGTACCACGGGTTTTTTGTATGGCCTGCTTCATCGGGCATTTTTGTGTGGACATGAATAAAATCATACTCATATGCATCTTTTGCAAGCCGGAGGCGATATTTGAGGTCTTCCTCAACGTTCCCTGTATCCTTGACTTTCATGAGGTCCATCCCTAATTCATTGCAGAGCCCCCAGTATATCGGTCCGGATGAAATGGACAAGCCCTTCATGCCCCACTTTTCCCTGAAAGGTATCAGTCTTTTCTTCCTGCCTGCCCTCTGGGTAACAAGTGCATTGATCGGCAAAAGGTTTGTTGCGCTTCTCTGTTTGTTGATATCATGGCCCGATAATATCCGATAACACCATACGAGATATTCATTTAACGCCGCTGCCGTGTTTCTCGAAGACTGAGTAAGACGCTTCTGCTGGAACGGCAAAACCTTTATAATTTTCCTTCCCTCATATATAGGGTCAGAATCGGTTATTTTTTCAGATACATTCCCTTTCAGGAGAAGAAACCCGCGTATACCCTTCGCATGAAACAGTTCAAAGTGGATTCCGTTCTTCTGAAAACTCTGTATCGATTCCTTCAGAAAACGCCCGTCTTCGTTCCCCAGTTCAGGACACCCATAGGCCAGAACAAGATTGTCTCCGCGTTCTTCAACAGAACATAAATGACAGAGGAGCGCTACAGTTCTCTCTCCTACCGGTATGCCTGCCCCCATTGCTTCGATATACCCTCTTCCCGGGAACTCTTCTTTGTCATACCCGAAGATTAAAAAGTGCGCGGTCTCGCTCGACATGGGAACACCCTGGTGAAAGCTGTGGTACAGCCCATTCATGCCGATCGACGCAAGATAATCCATATGGGGAGTATATGCCGCATAAAGGGGAGTTCTTCCTTCAAAACAGTCCTGTCCCCTGTCCCCCAGACCATCCAGTATGACCAGAATACACCGCATTTTTTATTTAACCATAAAGACATTCATTTTTATCATAGATATTTACTATATTACCGGCGTTTTTTATATGCTTTCACTATTTGACAGGGAAAAATCACAATTATATTATAAATAATGATCATCGATATGCATGTCCATACCCGTTTTTCGCCTTGCAGTGTTATGCGCATAACCCAACTATTGCAGAGCGCAAAGAAAAAGGGACTGAACGGCGTGTGCATCACTGATCACGACACGACCGGCTCTTCATCTGCGCTTCGAAACATACAGGATGAATACGGGGTCTCTGTTATTGTCGGGATAGAATATACCACAAAACAGGGAGATTTCCTCGTCTTTGGTCCTGTCGAATTTATCCCAAAAGGCTCCGATGCAGAGGGTCTCCTGCGCTGGACTGAAAAGGAGGGCTGCATAGCTATTCCTGCCCATCCTTTCAGGAAAAACCGGCCGTCAGATATGAGCATCCTCAAATCCTTCGGCATCATTGAACTGCTGAACGGAAGGAATCAACCGTCAGAAAACGAGGCATGCAGGGTCTGGATCGAACAACAGGGGAATGGAACACGAACAATCGGCGGAAGCGACGCACATACAACTGATGAACTGGGCCGCGCAGTAACTATTTTTGAAAAGGATATTTTTTCTTCTGAAGATTTGATCCGCGAACTTCGGTATGGCCGTTATGCTCCGCGTTCCATGTATCGCCGGTAAGGAAAAACTTCTCTCTCATATTTTTTTAAATAATTTTTTCTTCTCTCCTCTTTCGTATTGAACTTTCTCCGGAAGATAGTATTAAATATTCTGTATGCCTGAACTTACTCCCTTAATGAAACAATATTTCAGCATCAAAGAAAAATACCAGGACGCCATCGTCTTTTTCAGGCTCGGTGATTTTTATGAAATGTTCGGAGAAGACGCTGAGAAGGCTTCGAGGATTCTCCAGATAGCATTGACTACAAGAGACAAGACCAAAGAAAATCCTATGCCGATGTGCGGCATCCCCTACTTCGCCGCAGAATCATACATACTGAAACTCGTAAAGGCCGGGCATAAGGTCGCGATATGCGAACAAATGGAGGACGCAAAAGAAGCAAAGGGCATTGTAGAGAGGGATATTGTACGGGTGATTACTCCGGGAACGCACACACCGGAAAAACCAAAGGAAAATACCTATATCATGAGTCTGTTCCCCTCAGGGGACAGGCACGGGATAGCTGTCGCAGACATTTCTACCGGAGAATTCATCGTATTTGAGACTGACAAGAACATTCAGGATGAAGTATACCGCTTCGAGCCCAGAGAAATCCTGATCCCCAATAGTATCAAAGAGAATATCCACTATAAAGAATCACTCAACGATTTTTATCTCTCTTCATACGATGACTGGTTCTATGATTATCCTGAGGCGTATAAAGTCCTGCTCCATCATCTGAAAGTTTCTTCACTCGAAGGATACGGTTGTGACGGCATGACTGCTGCTATTTCCGCAGCAGGCGCACTCGTGAGTTATCTCGAAGAGACACAAAAAGACACGTTTATTCTGAAGAAAATATCCGCCCTTCGATCTGATACATTTATGTTTCTCGATGCTACAACCCAACGGAATCTCGAACTCGTTCATAATCTCAGAGACGGGTCGAATGAGGGGACCCTGCTCTGGGTACTTGATGAAACGCTGACTCCGATGGGGGGCAGAATGCTGAGGTCTTCGCTCCTGAAGCCCCTTGTCAATCTTCAGGAAATAAAAAAGCGCCAGGATGCGGTTGAATATCTCGTCGAAGATTTTGTCCTGATCGAGGAACTGAGAACATCGCTGAGAAAAATCCAGGACCTTGAGCGTCTTTCTTCACGGGTCTCGACAAGGACAGCAAACGCCAGGGATCTTATTGCGATAAGAAATTCAATTGACTCCCTTCCGAAAATTGCAAAAACCCTCGCTTCCACGAAAAATTCTTACCTTTCTGCCCTTGCGCAGGATATTGCTGATTTCTCTGCCCTTAGAAACCTGATCGATCAGAGCATCGTTGATTCGCCACCTGTGGGCCTGAAGGACGGCGGCATTATTAAAAAAGGATATAACCCTGATGTCGATGAACTAAGCTCGATCTCCCAGAAAAGCAAAGGATTCATCGCAGAACTTGAACGAAAAGAGAGGGACAGGAGCGGGATACCATCCCTGAAAGTCGGATACAACCGGGTCTTCGGATACTATATCGAAGTGACTAAATCGAACCTGCATATGGTTCCGGAAGAGTATATAAGAAAACAGACCCTTGTCGGTGGCGAGAGGTTTATCACTCCTGAATTGAAGGAATATGAAGCAAAGGTGCTTGGTTCTGAGGAAAAGCTGAAAAGTCTTGAATATCAGCTCTTTCAGAATATACTTGAACTCATACAGCATGAAACTCCGGTCCTTTCGAAAACAGCCCTGACACTGGCGCTGGTTGATTTCCTTGCATCGCTTGCAGTCTTAGCCAAGAGGTATAATTATGTCAAACCGGCAATAGATGACAGTGGAACAATTGAAATTACTGACGGGCGGCATGCTGTCCTGGAACGGCTTCCCTCAGATACTAAATTCATCCCGAACAGTGTCAGCCTTGACACAGACGATGACCGTCTTCTTATCATCACCGGACCGAATATGGCAGGCAAATCCACATTTATGAGACAGGCAGCCCTTATTGTGATACTCGCACAGATGGGAAGTTTTGTTCCGGCATCTGCGGCCAAAATAGGCATAGCGGACCGTATTTTCACGAGGATCGGCGCTTCCGACTATCTCACCAAAGGACAAAGCACCTTTATGGTAGAGATGATAGAAGTCGCGAATATCACGCATAACGCAACCACAAGAAGTCTTGTTCTGCTCGATGAGGTGGGAAGAGGGACCAGCACTTTTGACGGGATAAGCATAGCATGGGCAGTTGCCGAATATATACTGAATACCATAAAAGCAAGGACGCTCTTCGCAACCCATTACCATGAACTTACCGAACTGTCCCTCACTCATGAAGGTGTCAGAAATTATAATGTCTCGGTAAAGGAATGGGGTGATGAGATAATCTTTCTCAGAAAAATTGAAAAAGGGCCCGCTGACAAGAGTTACGGCATACAGGTGGCGCGTCTCGCGGGAATCCCTGATGCTATACTTCTCCGCGCCAAAGAGGTGCTTGCAAATCTCGAAAAAGAAGAACTGAACGAAACAGGGGATCCGAGGTTTGCTGCGCGGAAAACAAGGAAAGGCACCGTGCAGCTTGACCTCTTCTCGTCGATGAACGAGTCGGTCATTGCGGAAATCCGGCGTCTCGACGTGAAAAGCATGTCACAGGAAGACGCCTTAAAAACCTTGACCGCCCTTCAGAAGAAACTCGGTCTTGGTTAATCCTTGCCCGTTATAATACGCAAAATCTCCCTGTATCTTTGTGCCGTCTTTTCGATAATCTGACCGGGAAGCGCCGGTCCCGGATAGGTCTTGTCCCAGTCCAACGTAAGCAGATAGTCCCTTACGATCTGTTTATCATAGCTGTCCTGGCTTCTGCCGGGGCTGTAATCCTGAACCGACCAGAAGCGTGACGAATCGAGCGTAAGCAGTTCATCAATGAGAATAAGTTTTCCCTTGAAGATACCGAACTCAAACTTAGTATCTGCGATAATAATCCCTTTCTTTTCAGCCATATCTCTTGCCTTGCGATATATGTTCAGGCTTGTATCTCTCAGTTGAACGGCAATCTCCGCGCCTACTCTTTCGACCACTTCTTCATAGGTGATATTCATATCGTGACCATGTTCTTCCTTCGTGGTCGGAGTGAATATCGGTTCATCGAGCCGCGCAGACTCAAGAAGTCCCTCCGGCAGGCTGATGCCGCAGACAGACTGTGCTTTCTTGTATTCCTTCCATCCGCTTCCCGAGAGATACCCCCTTACAACGCATTCGACCGGGACAGGTTGAGTCTTTTTTACCAGCATGCTTCTCCCTTCCAGGACATCAGCGTATTGCTGTAAGTTCGCGGGAAAGGTTTTCATTACTGACGATATGAGATGGTTTGGGATAATGTCCTGCATCTGTTCGAACCAGTAGAGAGATATCTGGGTGAGCACCCTTCCTTTCCCGGGGATCCCGTCAGGCAATACCACATCAAATGCGGATATTCTGTCAGTGGCAATAAGAAGCAGGTGATGGTCCACCTCATAAATATCACGGACCTTTCCGCTCTTCACGAATGCAACGTCCTGCATCTCGGTTTTTAACACTAAGGTTTCCATGTACTATCCTCTCATGAATACGGTATTTGCATTGGGGGAAAACACATGATTTTATCTTCCCGGCACCCGTGCTGTCAAGAAACCGGGGAAGTGATTTTTCAAGCACAGGATTAAATGCCGCATATATTTTTGACCGCTCTTATATTCTGACATTATTTAATATATAATTATAGCTGTGGATATACAGGAAAAAAGTTCTCTTCTCATCGTTGATGACGATTCTGTGTTTCTTGAGATGCTGGAAAACGGCCTCACGCTTGAAGGATACCGGTGTGAAACAGTAACAAATGCCGCTTCTGCCCTCGAACGTATCCGTCAAAACGCCTTTGACCTCTTGCTGACAGACATAGCAATGCCCGGCATGAAAGGATTC
>JAKLQR010000319.1 GCA_022013235.1 Thermodesulfovibrionales bacterium
AGGGTCCTGTCTGTGTTGCCTGATACCATAGACAAGATCATATCCTTCTTCGTATTTGGAATACAGGGTGGGAATTTCTTCAGGCGGGTCCTGAAGATCGCCATCCATCAAAATTACTGTTTCTCCCTGCGCATAATCAAGGCCTGCAGTGAGAGCAATGTGATGGCCGAAGTTGCGTGAGAAACGAATTCCCTTTATTCGGGGGTCTTTTTTATGGAGGGAATCTATATATTCCCAGGATCTGTCTGTGCTTCCGTCATCTACCAGAATAATTTCAAAGCTATCAAGAGGAAATCCTTTTCCTTTACACAGTTTCTCCATTACTGTGATCAGCCTGTCGTAGAGTTCGGACAGGTTCTCCTCCTCATTATAAATTGGGATGACAACAGAAAAGTTCTTTTGAGGTGATTCCATGTGTTATTGATTTCCTGTCAGGTTTTTTTCCTTAAAAGATTTTATAATATTCCTGATGAAAAAAATAGAATTTTTTCAGCATAGCATAAATGCAGGAGATAGAAAAAGGACTGACAAGGTTCTCAGGTCGATATTCCTCACAACCGGGAAAGAGGTTGAAGAGTTCGAGCAGCAGTTTTCTCACTATCTGAAGGTAAGGCACACAGTCGGGGTTACAAGCTGTACCGCAGCGCTCCATCTCAGTCTGCTTGCCCTTGGAATCGGGCGCGGTCATGAAGTTCTTACCACTCCGATGAGTTTTTGTGCTACCTCCAATGCTGTTCTGCATGCCGGAGCCAAACCGGTTTTTGTCGACGTTGAAGAAGAAACCGGCAATATCAATGCAGAACTCATTGAAGCCTCGATTACGGAAAATACAAAGGCAATCATTCCGGTACATCTCTACGGGCAGATGTGTGATATGAAAAGGATTCAGGCAGTTGCAGCAAAGTATAAGCTGAAAATTATTGAAGACGCAGCACATGCGATTGAGTCTGAAAGGGATACAATTCGGGTGGGTCAGGTATCAAATTGTGCATGTTTCAGTTTCTATGCGACAAAAAATATAACCTCAGGTGAGGGTGGTGCAATAACCACACATGAGAAGGCATTGGACGATTCTCTGAAGATGCTGAGACTGCATGGAATAGATAAAGGCGCCGCAGACAGATATACCGGACGTTACCGGCACTGGGACATGCCGGTACTTGGATGGAAATATAATATGGACAATATCCAGGCGTCTCTTCTCATTGGACAGCTTGCAAGAATTGAAGAGCTTTGGCTTAAAAGAAATTCACTCCACAAGTTCTATCGCGAGGAATTGTCGCCAGTAAGGGATATCTCCCTACTGAAGACTTTCTCCGGCAGTAGACATGCAATCCATCTTTTTACTGTTCTTGTTCCTTCCCGGAAAAGAGACGCGCTCTTGTGGAGGCTGCAGGACCGCGGAATAGGGGTTGCAGTCAATTACCGGCCTATTCATCTCCTGAAATACTACAGGGATGCTTTCGGATACCGTAAAGGAGACTATCCGGTTGCAGAAGAGATTGGGAAAAGAACGATATCACTTCCCCTCTATCCGTCTCTCCGGAAATCCGATGTGAGATATATAGTGAAAGCCTTAAAGGAAGAATTAACTACTTAACTTTTCGGGAGGCGTGAATGAAAACAGTCCTGGTGACCGGGGGAGCAGGTTTTATCGGCAGCAACTTTGTTGAATATCTGTTCAATAAATATAATGATTACAAACTTGTTGTGCTCGATCTCCTGACTTATTCCGGCGACATAGAAAATATCCCTCAGGAAATCCGCAACTCAGAACGTTTTGAATTCTGGTATGGCGATATCAATAATCTTGATCTCGTGAACGATCTGGTCGGCAAGTCTGACATTGTTGTGCATTTTGCCGCAGAAACCCATGTTGCGCGTTCCCTATATTCTCACAGAGTTTTCTTCGAAACCGATGTCCTAGGAACACAAGCTGTTGCCAATGCAGTGCTCAAGCATTCGGACCGTATAGAACGGTTCATCCATATTTCAACCTCTGAAGTGTACGGCACGGCAGCATATGAGCCGATGGATGAAAATCACCCTCTCAATCCGACAAGTCCATATGCAGCAGCAAAAGCAGGGGCAGACAGACTGGTGTATTCATACATCATAGCCCATGATATACCGGGTGTGATCATCAGACCTTTTAACAATTATGGACCGAGGCAGCATCTGGAAAAAGTAATACCCCGCTTTATCACAAGCTGCATCCTTGACGAACCTCTCACCATCCATGGCGACGGATCGGCCCTGAGGGATTGGATATATGTTGACGATACCTGTAGCGCTATCGATCTTGCGATACATGCAGATCTCTTGGAAATCAAAGGAGAAGTGTTTAATATAGGAACAGGGCGGAGCTTCAGTGTGCTTCATATTGCTCACGAACTTTTGCGAGTTTTTGGTCTTGATCAGAGCAAACTCTTGTATATCCCTGAACGCTACGGACAAGTTCAGAATCATATTGCTGCAAGCGAAAAAGCAAAAAAAATGCTCGGATTTGTGCCTGCCACAGCGTTCGAAGACGGCCTTCATAAAATAGTTTCCTGGTACAAAAATAACAGAATGCACTGGGAAAAACAGATCCCATTAAGAAAAGTACCGATCAAAAGAAAAGACGGCACTGTAGTGTTTTATTAAAGGATACGAATGAATATCAGGTACTTTTAAAAAAGGTTTGCGAAAGTCTTTTAAAAAATAAGTATTTGAAGAAAAAAAGAACAAATTATATGCATCTTATTGTTTTATGGGATATAAAAACAGATAGCCAAAGACGGGAAGAGATTGATAATACTATGAAGCATGTCCTTGATGGATATTCGTGGCTTGGTACTGTCCTAATTTGATTCCATCAAGTCCCGAATCTCCCATAACTGGTCTGTCACACCCGTAGCCATAGCCGGAGTAACCCTAAGACTTCCGTGTATCCTCACTAAATTATAATGAGCGAAGTGCAAAGCAACCGTAGCCTTCAGGTTGTCTAATTTCTTACTGAAAGCATTGGTCAACCTTGTGAATTGGCGCATCTGCATACAGATCGTCAAATTCTGACGTTCAACATATGAGGTAGAAATTTTAGATTTTTATTGGTATACCAGAAACTATGATCTTCTCTGCTCCAATGACCTGCGGTGGCGAATATTGTCCGGCACCCAACGGCTCAGCTTCATAAGATTTTACTATCTGCCCGTAATCAACATTAGAACCAAAAGCTAGTTCTACGGCCTCTATATACGCGGTGAGCGCATCACTGCTTAACTGGATGCGATTATCAAGGCGTTCTGCTTTAATAAATATCTGTGCGTTTTCTGCTGACCGCTTGCCGATTATATATGAAGGAATTAACTTATTGTTTGTATCGAGAGCCACAAAAACCCACTGATCGCCTAATTCCTCACGGTTATCTGTCTCTGTCAGGTGACGTTGTTTCTTCCCGACATAGCACCATATCTCGTCAACCTGTAAAGTTTTGCAGGATGAATTACACATGGTTGAATCATGAATCTCTTCACAGTTCTGACTGACACGAACCATCATGAGGCGTATTATGGTATCCCGGTGAATCCCGGTCATACGTTCGACTGATCGGACAGACGATCCTTCAACAAGTGCGGCTATTGCCATTTCCTGTTTTTCTGCTTTTAGAATATTCATTTTATAAACCCCCACACGGAATGAAAAAGAGTTGAAATAAAAAATGGTTTCGCATATGAAAAAACTTCAGAAACTGCCCGGAAGGATTAGAAAATACTTTGAATACCCAAAAATCAAATATGCAGCATAACTTACATATTAAATTGCCGGGTTAATAATAGACGAGCAGTTTCTGGAGTCGCCGTATTACGGAGCCCGGCAGATGGCTCGATATCTGCGGCGTCAAGGGTACTGGGTCAACCGGAAACGGGTGC
>JAKLQR010000320.1 GCA_022013235.1 Thermodesulfovibrionales bacterium
AGATACGCATAACTCTTTGAATTATCAGTCATTTATAACGAACACACAAGGCGCCGCTGCTGTGTTTGCATAAATCTAACCCATGTGGGACCTGTCTGAAAACTCACATTTTGTCATTGTCCGGCTTGACCGGACAATCCAGGACAGACTGAAAATACTGGTTTCCCCGATCAAGTCGGGGAATGACAGAGCACGCAAATCATAGTTTTTAGATAGCCTCTATGTCTATGAAATCTGTGATTATAATTATTTCCTCTTCCTGACGGCGGAAAGATTGTGAACCAGCTCTGCGCCGACAAGAAAGATACAGGATGAATAGAACATCCAGAGAAGAAAAATGACGAATGCCGAGAGGGGGCCGTATATTGTCCCGAATTTGACGATTGTACCGACATACCAGGTAAAGACATGCTTCGCGATTTCAAGGAATGCAGTAGTAAAGAGCGCTCCTGCAAGAGCATGGGGAATTTTTACTTTTGTTCTCGGGAAAAAGATATACATGACGGTCACAGTGAAAAGGACCATGAAAAACGGCACAACATACTGTATCAAAAATCCCGTTATCAGTCCGATCCGCAATTCGGGGAATGTCTGGCGCAGTGTTTTCAGGAGAGGAATGAGAGAAGTCGCTGCAAAGGAGATTGTGAGCATGATAATGATAAAAGTCACCATGACGAATGAGATGACGACTGACCAGAGGAGGTGCCGTCTCTTCTCTATCTTGAATATGACCTGGAGCGCGTTCTCGATTGAAGCGAAGACCTGGAGGGAGAGAAAACCGTAGAGCAGTATGCTGAGGGCCCCTATGCCTTTAAAGCGTATCAGTTTGCTGAGTTCGTTTGTAATCTCCGAGGTAATAGCGGGAAAGAAGCCGCTGAGTTTTGTCGCGAAAAAGTCGTAAAAATTATAGTACTGTCCGAGAATAAAACCGAAAATGGCGATCAGGAAGAGACAGAACGGCACGAGAGCCATCATCGTGAAATAGGACAGAGACCCGGCGAGCATAATGCCGCTGTCTTTAAAGAAATCAAGAAAACTTTTCCCGATAATTTTCAGATAGTTCATTTTTTCTTTTCTTTATCTCTGTCGCGGAGGTATATCCTGATCGGCGTCCCGGTAAAGGAAAAGGTGTTCCGGAGGACTTTTTCGATATGGCGCACATGAGAGTCCCTGAACAGCGCAGGGTAATTTGTGAACACAACAAAGGCAGGCGGCTCTGTCCTGACCTGAGTGATATAATAGATCTTGCCGGACTTCCCCCTGTGGGAGGGGAGGTTCATGGATGACAATACCTCCCGAAGGACTTTGTTTAAATCTGCCGTCGGTATTCTCTTCTTCCGCTCTTTGATCACTTCATCGATGACCGGGAAAAACTTGGTGATGCGTTTTTTCTGGAGCGCCGATATCGTGAAAAACGGCGCGTAAGGCATGGCCCACATCTTCCTTCTGAAATCCTTTTCCCATTGCTTGTAGGCTTCTTCAGGTTTCTCCATGAGGTCCCATTTGTTCAGGACGAATACGGCGCCCTTGCCGAGGCTCTCGATAATCCCCGCAATCTTCTGGTCCTGCTCGACTATTCCTTCACTCACATCAAGGACCATGATCGCTACGTCGCATCGCTCGACACTTCTCACTGCCCTGACCATTGCAAACCGTTCTATCGAATAACCGTAGGCGTCTTTTCTCCTGATGCCGGCAGTATCGATGAAAAGATATTTTTTCCCGTAGTAGGCGCATACGCTGTCGATGGAATCGCGTGTTGTGCCGGGGACCGGACTTACAATCATCCTCTTTTTGCTGAGGAGGGCATTGATAAGGGTGGACTTTCCCACATTCGGTCTTCCGACAACCGCTACCTTTGGGTAATCGGTCTTCACCTCCTCATACACCGGGAGGACTAAAATCAGCGCATCCATAAAGTATTCATAGAGGTAACCGGTGGCTGCTGAAACAGGCCATAGTTCATCAGCGCCAAGGGGATAGAAGTCATAAAGGCGTTCTTCGCGGGTCGGCGCGTCAATTTTATTGATGACCCACAGGACTTTTTTCCCTGATGTCCGGAGCAAACGTGATATTTCCATGTCTGACGGAGTGAGCCCATCTTTTCCGTCGAGCAGATGGATGATCACGTCACCTTCCCCGATCGCAAAAAGCGCCTGTTCTTTGACCTGGAGAAAAATATCGTCAGACGCTTCGGGATAAAACCCGCCGGTGTCTACCACGATGAAAGACTTGCCTTCCCATTCCGCATCGAGATAGTGGCGGTCACGGGTGACTCCGGGGGTATCCTCGACGATTGCCGCATGCGATCTGGTCATACGGTTGAAGAGGGTTGATTTGCCGACATTCGGTCTTCCAATAATAACAACGATTGGTTTGGGCATAGTATACTTTACCATGAAAGCCGCGAAGGGAAAACGGTCCCGGCGTCAGCCGGCGAGAAGGATTCCCGCGTTCCTGAACTCGCTTGCCATTTTCATCCAGAGTTCAGCGATGCGTCCGAAGGCTTCATCGAACGCCTGATATTCGGAACGTGTCTCCATGGAATCAAAGAGGGAATCGCAGAAATACCAGTTGCAGCCCGAGGGGCGGACTGAGCGTTCCATGATACAGCCGGTCGGAGAGAGAAATTGACAGGGGTCGGTTTCCTTCTTCATGAAGTCAGGAGGAGGCGGTCTAAGGCCGAGAGCATGCATATAGATGAGGTCTTCGAAATTATAAAAACCGTGTTTATTGATGCAACAGACATCTTTACAGGATGGACAGACCTCACGGGTGATACACTCAATGAACGGGCTGACCTCTCTGACCCCGCGATACACTTCCTGCGCAAACTGTGTTACACTCTGCATTGTCTGCGCATGGGCGTGAAATATTTCGCCGAATGTTTTTACAGCGCATGTGTACGTATTTATATCCCATGTATTCTGATTGCCCAGCAGAAAAAAACTGTTCCGGTTCGGTAAATTTGTCATAATTTTGCTCTATTCATAAGGGAATATTGCTCTTCTGCAGTAAATGCCCTTCGGAATAAAAGGCGGGCATTTCTTCTTCCAAATACCGCCTTGACTCACCCTGCGAATACTTACTAAGACGGTCATTAGTAAGGCGACGTTCTTATCGCTCTTTGTCATTGCGGCTTGTCC
>JAKLQR010000321.1 GCA_022013235.1 Thermodesulfovibrionales bacterium
AAGAGATAACCGCCCGTATTCCCTCGCTCAAGAATTTGCATACTACAAAAGAGAAGGAGACTGAGAGGGCGAAGACGGAAGCCGACAATCTTCTAAATCGTTTAAGGGTATCTGTGTCTGAAATAGACAACAAGAAGAAAGAAATTACAGCGAGGAAAGACACGATATTGGCAAGGCTTGCAGAAATCAATCAGCAGTTGGATGAACTCCAAAAAAGAATTCTTTCCGAAGCAAGTCTTATTGCCACTACTCTGACAAAAACTTTTGCAGCTAAACAATTTCCAGATACACCTTTCGATGTGCTTATTCTTGATGAGGCCAGCATGGCACCATTACCGCATCTCTACTGGGCAGTCAGTCGATGCCGGGGATATATCACCATTGTAGGTGATTTTCTCCAGCTTCCGCCTATCTGTATTTCAGAGGAAGGGATGGCCCAAAAATGGTTAGGGAGAAGCATTTTCACTGTTTTAAACATTAACGGGGTAAAAGATGCTATCAAAGATCAGAGGGTTACACTTCTCGATACGCAATACAGGATGGCTCCAGAAATTTCTTTAATTCCCAATCAGTTTTTTTATCAAAATAAGCTCATCGATCATCCGAGTACCAGCAATCGACGATTGGATGATGGTGTTTCAAAATCACCACTCGTATTAATAGACACAGCGTTAATAAATCCGTGGTGCAGCAGACTATCAACAGGCGGGCGCTTTAATCTTTATAATGCTTTGCTATGCTGCACTCTTGCCAGAAAAATCATTCCATCAATTAGTGATAGCCGAATCGGGATTATAACACCGTATGCTGCACAGGCCCGGCTGATAAACAAGATCGCAAAGGATTGGGGAATATTAGATCGCGTACGTACAAGCACTGTTCATCGCTTTCAAGGTGGGGAAGAATCGATAATAATTTTTGATACTGTTGAGGGGTCAGGCACAAAGGTTGCGCCTATGCTTGACGATAAAAAACCCGATTCTGACGCAAGGCTATTATTGAATGTTGCAATTACACGCGCCAAAAACCGGTTTTACTTAATTGGTCACACGAAGCACTTGCTTTCGGACTTACATGCTGATTCTGTATTGTCAAGGATAATTCACCATTTTCAGGGGAATGCAGAAAAGATAGCATCCGAAAGTCTTGTGGACAGCTTCTTTGTAAATGATTTTGAACGGTGGGCCGATGCGCTTCTATCACCGACAACAACCCTACCGCCTAATTATGGTGATCTGTATACGGAAAGGAATTTTTGGGCTAAATTTTTTCAGGACCTTAAAACGAGCAAGGAGCGCCTTATGATTCTCAGTCCTTTTCTTTCAGTGCGGCGTAGTGGCTTTTTTATGGATTATTTCAGAGCCATGAAAGGGCGAGGTGTAGATATTCGGGTTTATACGCGGCCAAAAAATCAGCAAACTGGTGAGATGGCAAACCAAGCAGATATTGTAATCGACCAGCTACGGAGTATCGGTATTAATGTCATTGAACGGCGAAGCATGCACCAAAAAGTCGCTATTTATTGATGATGCTATTGCTTGGGAAGGCAGTTTGAATATACTCAGCCATAGAGACACAGAAGAGCATATGAGGAGATTTGAAGGTCTTTCGACTATTGAGGAAATAATCAGGAACTTAGAGTTGGATGAGGATATGCCGAGTGGAAGTCAAACCCAAGAAAAATGCCCAGAGCCTGGTTGTGACGGCTACCTTGTTGTCAGGAAGAGATTTGGAAGGAAATTTTTTGGGTGCTCAAATTATGCAAAAAAGAAATGTCGTTATACAAGGCGAATATGAAAAAAAATACAGAGAAATAAGAGATAAGAAGACAGAAAACATAATGACAAAACCGCACAACCAGTCATTCAAGCCGACCGGGGGTAACCGTTTTTTGATTTTCATTTTAAGGTTTTGCCCCCGGCGGCTTAATTCTATTGTTCCCCCCTCCGCTTCGCTCCGGGGAGAACCAGGAGTTCGAGACAGATTGCCCTTCGGGCACTGCTCAACTGCCGCATTGGGCAGCATAAATTAAATAGAAGGAGACAAATATGGCAACATGTTAAATCAAGGGACACAGAACCTGTCTAAAAACCTTCCGCTAATCGAGCATGTGGATTAAAATCATTCGATATAAGAAATCTACTCACCGAGCTTTTATCCAAATACTGAGAGTTGCCGCTCCTTTCTTATGAGTGCTCCTATGATCTTCAAGAGATTATGTGCCGTTGCTGCGATCTTCCACTCGATCCGCACTTTCTGTACCCCTCGTAGGAGGAATTGCCAGAATCCGCTCCTTGTCTTTATCTGCCCAATGACCGGCTCGACAATACATTTTCGTTTCCCATAAAGTACTCTTCCTTCTATTGAAGCAATCTTCTTCCTCATTCGCTCTCGATATCCTTCATATCCGTCTCTCGTTATCGCTCGGCCTAACTTCTTATTAGGCGTGCATTGCCCGCTGCAAGGACACGCGGCGCAGACACCACGCTTCGTCCGATATACAGTAACCATGCGGCTGCTGTATTTCCCTTTGAAACAAGACCTCGCCACAGGGCCGAGCGTTTCACCCTGAGGACAGATATAACGGTCTTTTTGTTCCTGGTATATAAAAGTCTCTTTTCCGTACAGATGCGCTCTTGGCCGCTTTGTTTTCCCGATATTCCGTTCCCCCTCCTCCGGAATGTACGCATCAATGTCATTGTCTTCCAGATACTTGAGGTTATCTCCGCCACTATAGCCCGTGTCAGCCACCAAAATGCCAGGCATCTCGCCGAGCTGCTTTTCTATACCCTCTATTGTTATCTTTGTTTGATTAACATCAACCGGCTCAGTAGTTACGTCAGCATGGATGATAATCTGATCCTCCGTCACCGCAAGCTGTGCATTATAGGCCGGAATAGATGTTGCCTTCTGATGCATAAAGCTCGCTTCCTGATCAGTAAGGCTCATCCGAGCTTTATCTTCCTTGCCCAATTCCTTCGCCTTTTCTTACAGTTCCTCTATCTTCCTAATCCGATTAACTCTCTTCTCAATCTCTTTGGGTAGCTCATTCCCCCTTGCTTCTTCACCGTAGAGATCGCTTTCTTCTTTGTCTATCCGCTCCGCTTCAGCTATAATCTGTCGTGCTTCACCCCTTGCCTTTTCGAGAGTCTTCCTCCAATCTTCCACAGTCTTGAAGCTGTCGATCCCGCTGTTTGCCTGTACTTTGCTCCCGTCAATTGCGACAAGAGCAAGCTTCGCCATCCCCATTGACTGTGCGATTGTTATAACATCGGCAAATACATGTTCTACCGCCTCTCTATTGGCGGACCGAAAAAGACACAGTGTTCTGAAATCAGGCTTCTCTAAGCCCGCAAGCCACATAAAAACTACATCCTGCTGAAGTCTCTCCTCAATCTTCCTGCTTGAACGAACACCGTTTGCGTATCCCCACAGAAGTACTTTCAACATCATCTTCGGATGATAGGCAGGACGCCCTTCTTCTTTCGGTTCCCTGAACGGGCGTGTGTCTATCCTATCTATGATCTCAGAGAATACTCTCGCTGGATGATCCTGCCTCACCCATTCATTTAGACTGGGTGGAAGGAGAAATATCTGCTCTTGGTCATATGGTCTTAATGGCATCAATCATTCCTTTCTAAATTTTTGATGCTCTACTGTATCATAGATATGTAGTGATGTCTGATAGTTTTTAGACAGGCTCCACATCCCACATAAATTCTGCGTCTTGACGCTTTGCCGTCATAATGGTATATTAGAACCATGAAAACAATAGCCAAGAAATCAACAATTTATTTTGATCCCCAGATCCATAAAGCCCTTCGTCTAAAAGCCGCTGAAACCGATAGTTCCGTCTCTGATATTGTCAATGAAGCGATCCGGATCGTCTTCGCGGAAGATGCGGAAGACATCGCTGCATTTTCAGAAAGAGCACATGAGCCCAACCTGTCTTTTGAGGAAGTGCTCAAAGATCTGAAGAGGCGTGGCAAAATATAACATCCTTATTAAACCGTCCGCAGTTAAAGAAATTGAGAACATTCCACGAAAATATCGCCTACGGATAATTCAAAAGATTCAGGGATTAGCAACCAACCCACAGCCCCAGGGATGTGAAAAGCTTACCGGAGAAAACAGATATAGAATTCGTCACGGAGTTTACAGGATAGTCTATTCAGTTTCCGACAGGGAATTGCATATTATAGTTGTTAAAGTTGGACATAGACGAGATGTATACAAATGAAACCCATAACGAATTACTCAAGCCGACCCGTGGTCATGGGGGTCAGGCTTGACTATTGACATTTGAAGAAAAAAAGTGCCTAACAAAAAAATCCAGCGGATGGCTGATAGCCACCGCTGATTTTGGCATTACACGTACAATTAAAATAAATTACATCACATTAAAGGAGGCTACGTTATGGCAAGTCGAAGCTAAAAGACAGCATTTTCCATTGCAAAGATTGCAGAAACACTCAGTTGGATAATAATTATCATAGGCATTCTGATCGGCTTTTCACTAATGAAGAATTATGGCTTTGGTGCCGGAATTGCGATTATGATTATTATTGGACTTCCAGGCTTTTATCTTGTCTTCCTTTCCCAAATGATGCTGATATTTATCGATACCGAAAACAATACTCGTCAAGCTCTGACAGAAATACAAAAAACAAATGCAATGCTCGCAGAAACGCTTGGGAGCATGGCAAACAATTTAAAAGACTTAGCCAAGAGAGGGGGTCCTGAAAAATGAACTACACAAAGTGTAATGCAACTCTTCCTGAAGGAAACTTATTTTGTCCTAATTGTGGTTATTTAAATGAATCCGGAGCAACTAGTAAACCTATTTCTTCTTCTGTCAATAGCATAAGTGGCCTTCGAGATAATAAGCTTATTACGGCCTTTGCCGACAAATCTAATAGTATTGCACTTATCGGCGGGCTATTAGTTATTCTTTCTTTTTTCCTAACTTTTCTTGTTGTGCCTCCAACAATTACCGCGCAAGGTGCGGTCTTCGACGCGGGTCACAACATAGGTGTTAGAAACATTTTAATTGGTGGTGCGATATCCGCTGTCAGACTTCTTCAAGCTGGTGAAATCAGCCTCGTTATGGCTGCCTTAATATTTGCATTTATAATTGTCGGGATATGTTTTTTCCTCTTGAGTTTAGCTCTTGTATTTTTTGCGCTCCGCAAGCAGTCCAAGACGGCGCTCGCATCGCTTATTGCTGGGATATGCGGGCTTGTTTTCCTATCACGTTATTTTTTACAGGACAATTATTTTATGGGACCACGGGTTTGGACTTTAGGTGGCGGCTTTTACTTATTAATTGTTGGTGTCCTCTGTCTGCTGATCTCAGGGGGTAGCATTTTCTTTGATGAAAAAAGTATTAAGAAAGAAAAAGTTGGTTAAGCTATAATAAATGTAAGAAATCTGTTTGGGAGGAAAGTGCTATGCCGGCAACGATAAAAATGGATATTGAACAGGTAAAGGGCTTGATTTCTCAATTTTCCATTAAAGAAAAAGAAGATCTTGCCCGATATCTCGACAGCTTAACCTTGAAAAACCGGTTCAAAAGATTGCTTTCAGCAAAGAAAGACATACCTATTTCATATAAGGAGATAACGGAAGAGGTCGAAAAAGTAAGGGCTGCAAGATACAAGTGAAGGCAGTCATTGACACGAATATCTGGATCAGCTTTCTTATCGGCAAGCTCCTTGCCGGACTGGATGATTATATCCTTGATGGCCTACTTGAGGTAGTCATATCTGATGAACAGTTGGAGGAAATAACAACTGTTCTGAAACGCCCTAAATTTCGCAAGCATTTCTCTGCTGACGACATCGAAGAATTTTTATCCCTTATCTATAAAACCTCTGTAATAGTCGAAATTCATCATACTATAAAAGATTGCCGAGACGAGAAAGATAACTTTATCCTTGAGACAGCCATTCGCGGCAAAGCGGACTATATTGTCACAGGAGACAAAGACTTGCTTGTTCTGAACCCATACAGAGGCAAAAAGATAATAGGCTTCAGAGAATTTGAAGACATTATAAAAGAAGCAATAAAGAAGGGGAAGTCCTAACAAAACAATAGATTCTTCAATGCAATAAAATGGGCCGGTTCTCTGAAAACACTGCCACAACAGCCAACAAAAAAAGAGACAAATCAAATAGAAAACGTGTAACAATTGCATCAACACCGAACGGGGTTAACGCGGTTTTGATTTTTGAATTCGGAGTTAACCCCGTCGGGTTATGCTGGTCGTTAAACAATTCTTCTGTAAATCATTACTTTTCGTCTTTCGTAACTTTTGGGAAGAATTGGCGAGTTTCTCTTTGCCTGAAGACAGAACAGACAAGGCCAAGATTTTGCAGCATTATTGCGAAGCAGTTGGAACTTGTCTAAAAGTAAAAATTTTGAATGTGGTAAAAGTTGCCGGGAATGAATATAAATTCAAGGTGCAATTTATTCAAGACGATGGAAATGTCTATGAATACTCCCCTTGTTGTGGCAGAGCAGAGGAAAAGACTCCACAACAAACAGAATTCGACCATTATGTGCATAAAATAGATGGGGTTTTTAAAGTAAGGACACCGCCATTATTCAGGCCTTAATCAGGTTTCTGATAGACGGTCTCGCTTGATGTCTTGTGCCAAGGATTCTGATTGGTATATGGAAAAAACCTGTTGGGGTGAGTTACAAGGCCATGAGAACCATTATCATCTGGCGGCCTTCCATCTTCGGATGTATTTCGACTTTTGCGATATCCTTCAGATCCAGTGCCAGCTTGTTTAGCAGGTCCGCCCCCAGTTCCTGACGGTTCAGTTCCCGCCCTCTGAAGCGGATTGTTACCTTGACCTTATCACCATGTTCGATAAAACTCCTCACATTTCTCTTCTTGAACTCATAATCATGGGTGCCGATCAACGGGCGCATCCTGATGTTTTTGAGGGTGAGCGTCGCCTGCTTTTTCTTTGACTTCTGGAGTTTCTTGTTCTTATCGAACTTGAACTTCTGGTAGTCCATGATCTTGCAGACCGGCGGGTCGGCATCCGGGCTGATTTCTACAAGATCCAGTTCTTGTTCCTCGGCCATCTTCAGCGCCGCCTCAATGTCCATGACGCCTATCTGCCCCTCATCACCAACGACCCGAATCTGCTTGGCTTTAATCAGCCGAATCTGTTTGTTTACGCGTGTTTTATCAACAACTCTTACTGGAAATGCTTTTCGTCGATTAACTATTGCTTTTTTCTCCTTTTTCCTTCGAAATTCTTTGAGGATCAGTACTATATTTTATGCTGATCTTATAATCAATACGTGCATGCTGGGAGGAACGGTCGCTGATTTTTCCCTTGCAGGAAAGTTCTCCCTTTCCCGATTTTTCATGTTTTTTAACCATGTGGGTAATCACTGCGGTGAGATCAAACCCGCCATCGATACAGTCTTTGATCATGCAATCCATGTTGAAATATGCGTGGCGCGAGGGCCAGAAATTAACAGTACGGATCATACAAGCCTGTTTGAATCCCTTCATATAATATGTCATCTCGATTTTTATGTCTGATACAGCTGGAAAGCATTCAGAAACCAAACCGGATTCAAGTCTGTGCTGCTTGTTCAGTTCCATTTTTTCCAGATAATTCTGCTTGTGTGCCATTGTACCTCAAAAGAGAGAAGTCCCCTGATGGCCAGGGGACTTCGCCTGTCAGTTAATTTTTGATTACATTGATTGCTTTGAGACCTTTTGGGCCATTTTCGGTATCAAAGGTTACAGAATCACCTTCGGCGAGGGATTTAAATCCGCTACCTTGGATGGAAGAATGGTGGACAAATACATCGCTGCCGTCTTCACTCGTGATAAAACCAAAGCCCTTGGAATCATTAAACCACTTCACTGTTCCTTTCGCCATCTCGGACCTCCTTGTTCGAAAATTCAAATCTCAGAATACCCATAAAAAAAAGCCACAAAGCTAAAAGTCTTTGAGGCTTTAGTCAACAAAAACTTCTGAAACTCTGGTGTTTATCTTGACATATGTCTCCGCAGAAGTCAACACATATGCATATTTATTAAGAAGTTGAAGTGAATGTGAACTATTCCGTTCTGAAAAAAAAAGCCATGCAAATACATGAATTATTGACATTAATTAAAGCGGATGCTAAAATTCTGCGGAAAGCAGGGAACGCCTGTTTTTTGAGAGGTTTTTCTTATGCCTTGGTTGTTATTTTCATTTTTGAGAATAAGGTTTTCCGAAAATGAGAAATTTTTTGTAGTTTCTTCCGAATTGCAGGCTCTTTCCGCATTATTTTTATTGAAGAATGCCTAGCATGAATATTGCTGGTAGGGGCGTATAAATTTTGTGTTCGTGAAGGAGGCTGATATGAGAGTCTGGAATAGTTCCCTGGCTATTCTTCTTGCCGTGTACTGGGCGTGAAAGGCAGGAAAGTTACAGGGATTAATTCGAAGGTGTCTCTTGCAGGCCTCCTGAAAAACCTGAAAGCGGTCAAGGATATTTCAACCCTGGGCGTTCTTTACAACAGCGCCGAGAAAGAGACAGTCGGTGAGGCGAATGAGGTTGAACGACTGGGCGGGCAGTTATCGTTCAAGACGGTCAAGGTGAATGTCAGGAGTCGGGACAGCATTGCGCGCATCAGAGATGTTGATGCGCTACTGGTCACGACAAGCTGCGCAGCAATGCTGTATATTGACGATATCGTCAGTGTGGCGAGGAAGCAGAATATCCCAACCGCAGCGCTGATCGCAGGAGGTGAGGACAGGGGTATAATACTCACCCTGGCTGCAGACTGCACAGAGCAGGGGAAAGAGGCTGCGGACAGGGTGGCCGGCATCCTCAGAGGGGAGAACCCCTCAGCCATGGCAATTGCAAACCCCAGGAAAATCCAGATGACGGTAAATCTTAAGGAAGCGACTTCACTCGGACTCAAGATACCTTTTGACATCCTGAGTGCAGCAACGAGGGTTATTAAATGAAACTGAATCTCCAGACAAGATCAGTGCTCCTGATCGCATGGATACTGTTCTTCGCGATCAGCCTGAACACCGCTATCCTGACTTATATAGCGCATAACCGGTACAAACAGACGATCCTTTCAAAAGTCGGCTCTGCCGGCGAGGCCATGAAAGAAGAGATTGCCAAAGTCCTCTCTCTCGGTCTTTCGCTTGAGAATATCGAGGGACTGAATGAAAAAATGAAACGTGCCGTACTGGACAGCACGGTCGATTATGCGATGATCCTCAATATGAAAGGGAGGATACTTTTCCATAGTGATGAAGGGGATGTCGGGAAAGTGTTCAAGGATGCCGCGACACTGAATGCATTGAGTGCAGGCGGGAATCTTGTACAGAAATGGGGAGACTTCTACGATATCGTAAGCCCGCTTCAGGACGCGGAGGGAAAAAATGTCGGTATCCTGAGGATCGGGGTGGAATCGGGGGTCATTCAGAAAGAACTCTATACGCTTATTTTCTGGGCTGCCATCCTCTCTGCGCTGAGTTTCCTGCTGTTTTCAGCGGTCATTTATTTTTCCGTGTCGAAGTTTATCACAGGTCCTATCATGAATATGGAAAAAGTCGCGACAAGGATCTCTGCCGGGGATTTGACGCAGACGGTGAAGAAGGCGGGAAAAGACGAGATTGCCTCTCTCGCTGAAGCGATCAACAGTATGGGATTGAATTTAAGAGATATGCTCTTCAAGATAAAAAACCTCGCAGAAAACGTTTCCTCGGTTACCGCTACCATTACAGAGTCGCCGGCAAGCGTCCTCAGGGTCGGTGAACTCCAGAAGACCGCTATCGAGCAGAATGCCGTTTCTATCGAAGAGTTGAATGTATCTGTTTCCTCCATTGCCCTGAGTTCCGAAAGTCTTTATGAATCTGTGGAAAAAGCTGCAAGCGCCGTTGAGGAAATGACGGCGTCAATATCAGCGGTCTCTGAAAGCGCAAGATCTTTCAATGATGCATCGCATAAAACTGCGTCATCTATAGATGAAATGATATCTTCTCTCAAAAATACAGCCAGAAGTGTCGAGTTTTTGTCCGCATCGTCAGAAGAAAGCGCTTCCGCTCTTGATCAGGTAAATGCTACCGTCAGGGAGATACAGGTAAGCGCGGAGAAATCTGTTGTGCTTGCGGAGAATGTATCGCGTGAGGCTTCAGAAAAAGGGTTGACCACAGTGAACATGGCAATCACGGGGATGGAAGATATCAGAGGGAGTGTCAATGCCATTTCAGAAAAGATAAACCTTCTCGGCAAAAGGTCAGAGGAGATCGGAAGCATTGTGAATGTTATAGACGATCTGTCACAGCAGACAAACCTGCTCGCACTGAATGCTTCCATTCTCGCAGCTCAGGCCGGAGAACACGGGAGGGCGTTTGCGGTAATTGCTGACGAGAACAAGATGCTTGCGGAGAGGACATCGTCATCAACCAGAGAGATCGCAGCGCTCATCTCCGCTGTGCAGGAAGAAACGAGGGCCAGCGTCGAGATGGCTTCAAAGGGCATAAAAACAGTTGACGCCGGCGTTCAGCTTGTCAGTAAAGTGAGAGAGGCCTTTCACAGTATTTTTAAAAGCGCGAATGTTGCGACCGATATGTCGAGGTCCATACAGCAGGCAACCACTGAGGAAGTGAAGGTGATCATACAGATTACAGATTCCATCAGGCAGATATCTGAGCAGATAGGGCAGATATCAAGAGCCACAAAGGAGCAAAGCAGAGGGGCCGATTTCATTGTCGAGGCAGCAGAAAATGTTGCATCAGGCTCTGAGCAGATCAAGAGATCTGCAGAGGAGCAGTTCCAGAGCAACAAACAGATGTTGTCAGTGTACGAAAATGTTTCGGAGCAGACCGGGCAGATCAATTCTTCCATAAACAACCAGAAGCAAAAGAGCAGCGAGATTGTGATGAATATGGAAAAGATACGGAAGACGACCTCAGACCTTATTTATTCGGCCACAGAGATGGACAGAAGCATCAGTTCACTCAGCAAGGATGCGAGGACTCTCCTTGCCGAGCTGCAGAAGTTCAGCGTATGATCAGTCATGCTTGACACGCCGATGAGTTAATTGTTAAATTATTAGCACTTGACCATTGAGAGTGCTAACTATGCAGAATTTAAGCGAACGCAATAAAAAAATCCTCTATGCAATCGTCCAGAGCTACATAAATAACCCCGACCCCGTAGGGTCGAGGGTTGTAACCAAGCGCTATTCACTGGGCTTCTCTCCGGCTACCATACGGAATATCATGGCTGACCTCGAAGAAATGGGCTTTCTCATACAGCCCCATACTTCGGCGGGAAGGGTCCCCACCGACCTCGGATACCGGTTCTACGTCGATTCTCTTGAGGACGAAAGCGTCCATCAGTCAAATATGGAGGTCCTGCATGACCTGTACAGAAAACTCGAAGCCCTGAGGAATAATATCGATATGTTTCTTGGCGAGGCTACAAAAAGCATGTCGATGTTATCCCATTACCTTGGCGTAGCCATGTCTCCGGCCTCTGATCTCACCACGCTGAAAAAAATTGATCTCCTGAAATATACTGCGGGGAAAATAGCCGCCGTGCTCTTTACCGATGAAGGCCTGATCAAGAACAGGGTAATCACGATAGACGCGGACCTCTCCCAGAAAGACCTTGCCAGGATTGCCGGATACCTGAATTCCGAATTTGCCGGATATTCCCTGGATGAGATACGCATGAAGGTGCTGAGGCAAATGTCAAGAGAGAAGGTGAGATGCGACCATCTACTCTCCAGGGCGATGCAGATATGCCAGGACGCCCTCTCATTCCCCTATGGCGATCTCTTTGTATCGGGGCTTTCCGGGGTACTCGACCTTCCCGATTTTCATGACTTGAAAAAAATCAAGGAATTATCACGGGCCATCGAGGACAAACACATGATTATAAAACTACTCGATGAGTTGTCCGAATCCGAAGGGGTGCAGGTTATTATAGGGTCTGAGAATGCCTCGGACGAAATGAAGCGGTTCAGTGTTGTTGCGTCTGCATGCCGGCAGGGTGACCGACCGATCGGTGTCGTCGGCATTATCGGTCCGACCCGGATGAATTATGCGAGGGCAATATATATTGTGGAAAACACTGCAAAATTCATCACGCAAATGCTTGAAGGAAGGTGATCCCTTTGCAGGAACACGAAACAGACGAAACCCAGGAAAGAGAGATACAGGAGGCAGCAGAACCTGCTCCCGGGGAGATATCCCCTGAATACGGGGGAGATGAGCAGGATCGCAGTGCTGCCGAGCTGCAAGACATGAACAATAAATACCTGCGGCTCTATGCCGAATTCGAAAATTATAAAAAGCGGGTTATGAAGGATAAAGAAGAACTTATCAAATACGGAAATGAGAGTCTTCTCTATGACCTTCTGCCCGTGGTCGACAGTCTGGAGATGGCGTTGCAGCATGCGGCAGACGATGTATCATCAGGTCTGGTGCAGGGAGTAGAGTTAACGCTCAAGGAGATGAGGAAATCACTCGAGAAATATGGCCTCATCCCGATTGAGGCGGAGGGGAAACCCTTTGATCCCGCGGTGCATCATGCGATGGCGCATCTTGAGCGGGATGATGTTGAGGAAAATATTGTGGTAGAGGAGTACAGGAAAGGATATATGTTCAAGGATAAGGTGCTGCGCGCATCTCTCGTTGCAGTTTCGAAAAAGCACGAAGGATCGAAACAGGCAGACGAGACGGATGAGAGAAACACTATGACAGAGGAGGAATCATAAAATGGGGAAAGCAGTTGGTATAGATCTTGGAACTACGAATTCAGTAGTTGCTGTAGTTCAGGGAGGGGATCCCGTCGTTATCCCGAATCAGGAAGGATCCAGGACAACGCCATCTGTGGTTGCAATCACTGAAAAAGGGGAAAGACTGGTTGGACAAATAGCAAAGAGACAGGCGATCACAAACCCTGAAAATACGATATTTTCCATAAAAAGGCTGATGGGGAGGAAGTTCAGTGCGCCGGAAGTGGAGCATGCGATGAAGAGACTTCCCTACAAGATTCTCGATGCCCCGAATGCCGATGCACATGTGGAGATACGGGGCAAGCGCTACTCGCCCCCTGAGATATCCGCAATGATCCTGCAGAAACTGAAACAGGCGGCAGAGGATTACCTTGGCGAACCGGTAACAGAGGCCGTCATCACGGTCCCCGCATATTTTGACGACAGTCAGAGGCAGGCCACGAAAGACGCAGGCCGAATCGCCGGGCTGAATGTCCTGAGGATTATCAACGAGCCGACTGCGGCTGCGCTTGCCTATGGTATGGACAAGAAAAGGGAAGAAAAAATCGGAGTATATGATCTCGGCGGGGGCACGTTTGATATCTCGATCCTCGAGATTGGAGAAGGCGTCATCGAGGTCAGGTCGACAAACGGAAATACCTATCTGGGCGGCGACGATTTTGACCTGAGGATTATGGACTGGATGGTAGAGGAATTCAAGAAAGACCAGGGCATAGACCTCAAGAACGACAAAATGGCATTGCAAAGGTTGAAGGAAGCTGCGGAGAAGGCAAAAGTGGAGCTTTCGACCGCAACGGAAACCGAGATAAACCTCCCCTTTGTAACGGCCGATGCAACAGGCCCCAAACATCTTCTCATGAAACTCGCGAGATCAAAAATGGAGCAACTCGTCGGAGACCTGGTTGAGGGTACCATAGGACCATGCAAGAATGCATTGACCGATGCAGGACTTTCAGCCTCGAATATAGATGAAATCCTCCTCGTTGGAGGGCAGACACGCACGCCAAAGGTTCAGCAGGTGGTGCAGAACTTCTTCGGAAGGGAGCCGAATAAAACGGTGAACCCCGACGAGGTAGTGGCTGTCGGCGCTGCTATCCAGGCTGCGGTTCTCAAAGGTGATGTAAAAGAGGTCCTCCTGCTGGACGTTACTCCGCTTTCACTGGGTATCGAGACACTCGGAGGAATATTTACCAAGATCATCGAGAGAAATACTACCATCCCGACCAAGAAGAGTCAGATATTCTCGACGGCCACAGACAACCAGCCTGCCGTATCCATCAAAGTGTTCCAGGGTGAACGGGAGATGGCGGCAGATAACAAGATCCTCGGCAATTTTGAACTCATCGGCATTCCACCGGCGCCGAGAGGCGTGCCCCAGGTCGAAGTGACTTTCGATATCGATGCGAATGGCATCCTCCATGTTTCCGCAAAAGACCTGGGTACGGGAAAAGAACAATCTATCCGGATAACCGCCTCAAGCGGTCTGTCAGAAGATGAGATCAAGAATATGGTGCGGGACGCTGAAGCCCATGGCGAAGACGACAAGACAAAGAAACACCTTGCCGAGGCACGGAATGAAGCGGATAACCTCGTGTATACCGTCGAAAAATCCCTTAAGGAATACGGCGACAAAGTGAGCGAAGGCGAGAAGAAAGAGATCGAAGAAGCGCTTGAGAGATGCCGGAAGGTAAAAGACACGGCCACTGACGCATCGGAGATCAAATCAGCTACAGAAGCTCTTATGGCAAAATCCCACAAGCTCGCAGAACATCTCTACAAAGGCGCCGGGGCACAGGCAGGCGAAGGTCCTGCAGGTCCATCAGCCGAAGGACAGGAGCAGGAAGGCGCGAAGGGACCTGAAGAAGAGGTTGTTGAGGCAGAATTTGAGGATGTTGACAAAGACAAGAAATAAAAAGCGCTTTCACGGTAAGATATAGGATCAGTGCTTGAAAGATCGCACCTGAAAAGTCCTCCTCGAAATGAGGGGGACTTTTTACGAGGAGCAGATGACTCTGGTGAAAGGACTTTTCCGCCGGGAGACAAATTTCTCGAGTTTTATATAATAGGGAGAGCATGAAAGACTATTACGAAACAATCGGGGTGGCCCGCGACGCGTCAGAAGTTGATATCAAAAAAGCGTTCAGACAGCTCGCCCTGAAATACCATCCTGACAGGAATCCGGACAATAAGGAGTCCGAGGAAAAGTTCAAGGAAATAAATGAAGCATATTCCTGCCTGATTGATCCTGAAAAAAGAGCGAACTACGACAGGTTCGGTACGGCGGAAGGCATGGGCGCTGGTTATAGCCCGTTTGGAACAGGATTCGGGGATGTGTTCGAAGACATTTTTGGCGACTTTTTCGGGACCTTTACCGGTAACCGGAGGCCAAGGCCGGCCAAGGGAAATGACCTGCGGTATGACCTCGATATCACTCTCATGGAGGCTGCCTTGGGTACTGAGAAGACCCTGGAGATACCACGGTGGGAAGACTGTTTTGAGTGCAGGGGATCCGGTTCAGCACCGGGCAAGTCGCCGGTTGCCTGTCAGAATTGCAAGGGTGCGGGACAGGTGCGGATGCAGCAGGGTTTCTTCACCATAGCGAGGACGTGCGAGAAATGCGGTGGGGCAGGGAAGGTTATCACCGACCCCTGCAAAGGGTGCAACGGCCAGGGCAGAGTAAGGAAATACAAAAGCATCAGCATAAAAATCCCGGCGGGAGTCGATATCGGTTCACGGCTGAGAATGTCCAATGAAGGGGAGATGGGACTCAATGGAGGGCCGCGGGGAGATCTCTATATCATCCTCAATGTCGAAGAGCATTCATTCTTTAAGCGGGACGGCAATGATCTGTTTTGTGAGGTGCCGATATCGTTCCCTCAGGCTGCGCTTGGAGCAGAGATCGAGGTGCCTACGCTGGACGGGACAGCGAAGATTAAAATATCACCGAGCACACCTTCAGGAAGGATGTTCCATCTGAGAGGGAAGGGAATACAGAGACTTGGCGCTCATGGCAAAGGCGACCAAATTGTGAGAATCTATATAGATGTGCCCAAAAAACTTACGCCGAGACAGAAGGAACTCCTTGAGGAGTTTGCTCAAATAAACGGGGACGAGGTAAGCAAGCCTTTTAAAGAGAAGATCAAAGACCTCTTCACCGGCGCAGAGAAATAGCCAGCCCTTATTAATCATAAATTCCCAGGTGAATACAGCGGGACGCAGTATTTTTGCTCATTCTCGCCCCGATAAGAACCGGGATAAATCCGCAAAAATATCGCATCCGCCGTATTATATGATCAGTGCATGAATAATCCGGGATTTACATACGAAACTTTATAAAAAAAGTGGGTTATAATGTGCACAGAGTCTGTGGAATGAGGATGAACCCTAAGCGCGCAGGGGATGAAACAGGAAAAATGAGAGGGAAGGGGTAACGGATATGCCGAGGATCTATCTCCCGGTGAAGAACAGGGTAGATCATACCATTACGATTACCGGCGAGAAAGCGCATTATCTCATTTCCGTGCTGAGATGCCGGAAGGGAGATGAAATAATTATTTTTGACGGGTCGGGACACTGTTATAAGACGCGGATAGTGGGGATTGAGAGAAAAGGAGTTCTTGCAGAAGTGAGTGAACAGTTCCCGTGCGGGAACGAACCGGGTGTCCGGATTACCCTTGTTCTGGGTCTCCTGAAAGGCGAGAAAATGGATATGGTGATACAGAAAGCCACAGAACTCGGCGTGCATGAGATCATCCCCGTTGTGAATGAGAGAAGCCAGATAAGGGAGACGAGGAAAATTTCCCGGTGGAGGAAAATAGCGGAAGAAGCGTCGAGACAATCAGGGAGAAGTATCGTTCCTGAGGTGCGCGAAGCAGTGCAGTTTATCGACCTTCTCAAGGGTCGGGGGGCAAGGGTTCAGGGGCAAGGGTTTCTGTTCTATGAAGGAGAAGGGACTAAATTATCAGAAGCAGTCGCTTCCCTCCCCCCTCGTCCTTCGTCTCTCTTCATCATGGTCGGCCCTGAAGGCGGTTTCACCCAGGAAGAAATCACGCTTGCACAAGCACAGGGTGCCATTCTTGCCACTCTTGGGAAAAGGGTCCTCAGGGCTGAGACTGCAGCGCTTGCT
This sequence comes from Thermodesulfovibrionales bacterium, assembly GCA_022013235.1. GTDB lineage: Bacteria > Nitrospirota > Thermodesulfovibrionia > Thermodesulfovibrionales > SM23-35 > JAKLQR01. Next base: position 16,916 of record JAKLQR010000321.1, read on the forward strand.
GCACTCTCAATAGTACAATTTCAGTTCGGAGGAATGGACTAAACCGGTCCGCCAAATGGTGACGCATCCTCAGGATTAAGCGTCTGCCTCCCTGATATCGGCAATTCTTTCGAGTGGTATCACTATCCAGCCCATTTCTCCCTCGAGGTATACCTCTTCTTTCCCGATTTCGATGAGTTTGCCGGTGTAAGTGATGCCGTCCTCTGCCTCCACGATGACGATTTTCCCTGTAAGATCAAAATCCACAAAGCCTCCCGGATGGGTAACATTATACCGGGGGTGCAGCAGCTTGAGCAACAGGAAAAAATACAATCCCCTACTCCGGTAGGGTTGACTATTTTCCTGTAAGGTGTATAGTGAGGGTATTGGGGAAAAGAGAGTGATGAAAAGGGGGGAAGCCGTATGATG
>JAKLQR010000322.1 GCA_022013235.1 Thermodesulfovibrionales bacterium
ATATTCTGGGCAAGGCCTTCCACGATCGCAGTTTTTCCGACACCGGGCTCGCCGATAATGACCGGATTGTTTTTAATCCTCCTGCCGAGAATCTGGATGAGCCGTTCGATCTCGTCTTCCCTGCAGATTACGGGATCGAGCTTCCCTTCTTTCGCGAGGAGCGTGAGGTCCCTGCCAAACTCATCAAGTGCGGGCGTCGTGCTCCTCTTGTCTTTCGTCTGGGTGTGCGCCCTGATCGAAAAATTAATCGTGAGCTGGCGGGCGCCGAGGAGGTTCGCACCGAAACTCCGAAGTATCTTCCCCCCGATTCCTTCCTCTTCGCGGACAAGGCCGAGAAAGATATGTTCACTCCCGATATAATTGTGCCCGAGGAGCCGTGCTTCCTCAACAGCGAGTTCGAGGACTTTTTTCGCACGGGGCGTAAACGGGATATCCCCGAAGGTCATCAGGTTTGTCCCCTGAGGCAGGTTTCTTTCGATCTCCATCCGGACTTCGTCCGGGGTTATACCCATCCTCTTCAGGATGGCCAGCGGGAGGCCGTCTTCTTCTTTCAGTACCGCGAGGAGGAGGTGCTCTGTGCCGAGATAGTCATTCTGGCGTTTTTCTGCTTCCTCTTTCGCATATATTATTACTTTTCTCCCACGCTCGGTAAACTTCTCAAACATGCTATTTTCCTTATATTTCGTTAGTCTCTAATTAAAATGATACTTATTTATCAGGGTGATTGTCAACAAACATATTGGCATGATTTTATGCGGAATACTTTGTAACAGACAGATAATAATGATAAGATTCCTTTAGCTGCAAACAGAAAGATATTTGTGCGTAGATGAAAAAGGGACAACAAACAAAGAAACGGAAAGAAAAGGACAAAAAATTGCCTGAAACTTCTTCAACAGGGGTTCTCAATATCTGTTCGAATGCCTACTGCCGACTGAGAAAAGCAGGATGCATGGGCTTCGAGGGATGTCCGGGGTATAAGGCACGGGAATGAAGAAGCATCTCGTCCTTGTCGGTGGGGGCCATGCCCACCTGACCGCCATCATGAAACTGAGGGATTACATTGACAAGGGACACAGGGTAACCCTGATCAGTCCTTCAGTCTATCATTATTATTCCGGTATGGGTCCGGGGATGTTGTCGGGACTCTACGAGCCTGCAGAGATACGGTTCCATGTCAGGAAGATGGCAGAAGCCCGCGGAGCTTCTTTCATGGAAGACCCGGTCATCAGGATCGACCCCGCGAAAAGGATACTCATACTGCAGTCCGGAACTCAGGTCCGATACGATGTCGTGTCTTTCAATATCGGGAGCGGTATCCGGAAAGATGACATCGCGCTTTCCGGGGGAGATGTTTTCCCCGTGAAGCCGATCGAGAACCTCCTGAGAGCGAGAGAGTATATTCTGGATGTGTTCAAAAACAGGGCTGCGCACATACTCGTCGCCGGTGGCGGACCAGCAGGGCTTGAGATATCGGCGAATGTCTGGAGACTTATACATGAGAACGGACTCACCGGGAGGCTTACCGTCCTCTGCGGGGGACGGATGCTGGAACGTTTCCCTGACACGGCACGAACCATAGCGTTGAAGTCACTCAGGGAACAGGGCATCACAGTCCTTGAAAACGTTTCGCTCCGGTCCATGAAAAACGGCAAGGCAACATTCACTGACGGCAAAACGATAGCTTGCGACGTCACGTTTCTCGCTACCGGAACAAAACCGCCGTCAATTTTTCATGAATCCGGTCTCGCAACCGGTCAAGACGGGGGACTGCTGGTGAATGCCTGTCTCCAGAGTGTCTCATACCCTGAGATATTCGGCGGAGGTGACTGCATCAGTCTCCGGGACCACCCCCTTCCGAAGGTGGGAGTGCATGCGGTAAGGGAAAACAGCATCCTGTATCACAACCTTTACGCAATGCTCGAAGGAGGGGAACTGATGAGATACAAGCCCCGGAAGAACTACCTGCTGATCTTCAATCTTGGCAACGGGAGAGGGTTGCTCTGGAGGCAGTCTTTTGTGACAGACGGCAGAGCCGCCTTCTGGCTAAAGAATTATATCGACAGGAAGTTTATGCGGAAATATCAGGTTTCCGGAGAACTTGATGAGAAGTGAGAGGGAATACATATGGGTATTTTGAACTATTTTAAGCCTGTTTCCGTAATGACCGCGGAGGAGGTAAGGGAATTCCTGAAAAAGAGAAATCCCGGAGAATACAATCTCGTTGACGTGCGGCAGCCAGGCGCTGCGCTGGACCGAGGGGAAACCGCTGGAGAGGATACTCGAGTTAGCGATCTCCCTTGAGTCGAATGCGTATGATCTCTACATCAAAATGGGGCGCAGGGCAGGGGATGAAAAATCCAAAAAAGTGTTTGCCATACTTGGAGAAGAGGAGAAACGGCATCTCGGAAAACTGGCTTCCCTGCTTGAACGGAAGGTATAGGAATCACAGGGCTTCAATGCAGAGGAGAAATATCCGTCATTGAAGGCACAGTGCGGTTTATGGTATTTTATATATCTTGATTACTGGGGAGTCGTCCAGCGGCAGGACGGCAGACTCTGGATCTGCTTACAGGGGTTCGAATCCTCTCTCCCCAGCCAAAAAGACAGTTATCAGTTAATAGTAATAAGTGAACAGTAAAACAACAATATCAAGAAATCTTTTACTAACAACCATTCACTAATCACTATTTGCTGTAGTTATTGGTCCCATCGTCTAGAGGCCTAGGACGTGGCCCTCTCAAGGCTAAAACACGGGTTCGAATCCCGTTGGGACCGCCAATAAAATCAAGCACTTAGAGTGGAAGGAGCCACTTCCTTCCCGCCCAGTGTGACCAAATTGTGACACATTTTTTCCACGGCAGCCCTGAGAGTGTCCACATTCAGATGCGCATATCGTTTCGTCATGCGCAGATCCCGATGACCCATCAGCACGGAAACCGTATGAAGATCAACTCCGCTTTGTCTCAGGTAACTCGCATAAGTATGCCTCAGATCGTGAAAGTGGAAATTACGTATCTCTGCTTTCTCTAATATCTGCCTGAAATTTCTCTGCACCTTTACGGGATAGAGTTTTTTCCCATTGTCATGAAAGACATGACCGGTGAGACACCGAACCTTTTGCAGGTCTCGGAGAACCTCAAGCACCCTGTCCGTAATAGGTATCCCGAGAGAATCAGCGTTCTTCATTTTCTCAGCGGAGATCAGAATCAGACGATTTTCCAGATTCACCTCAGACCACATCAGCTCACAGAGGTTATTCAGTCTTAATCCCGTCTCAAGTGCAGTGATGATAAGAGGCCTCATCCATCTTTGCTCGTAGTCATCGAGCATGCGCATCAAACGGGAAAGCTCATCGGTATCGAGATACCTGACACGAGCGTTTCTCACCCTTGGCAGTTCAATGTCAGATACAGGATTTGAAACCTTCCACTTCCACTGTTTCCGGACAACAGTAAACATTCTTCTCAGAAGTCCCAACTCCTTGAGTATTGTCGCAGGGGAGGGGGGCTGCTTCCGATTCGTAATCTGGCTTCTTCTGAAATGTTCATATCCCCCGACCATGCATGCAACCTTCTCAAGCGTTGTCTCCATTCCGAAAAACCCATAGAGATGCTTGATGATGGATCTGTCCCTTGAACTCCTGCATTTGTCTTCGGATTCCTGATAGCCTCGAAATACTCAAATTTCTTGGTGGTCAGCTCTTTTCTCACATCAGCTGTCTCATCGAGATACTTCTGGTCATAGCCTCCGCCTCTCCATCCTATCATATGTCCACCGTAACCTTGCCCCATCATGTGATAGCCGTATCCTGGTGTGTAATTTCCTCCCCAGCCAGTACCTTGTGCATACACTGCAACTCCTATTGCAAGCACTGCCACTACTGCTAAGCTGATTAGTACCTTTTTCATGTGATGCCTCCTTGAAATTGTATTCTTGATCTTAGATTAGAATAAAGTTGTGAAGGAAAGATGAAGGGAGTAGAGAAAAATTACAAAGCTGTTTTTATGGCAGCCAGCACCTTCTGTCGACTGCCATTTCTGTTTAATTTATTATTGTACCCAATATCCCTGAGATTGATTCTTACTGAGCGTTGATTCCTTAATGATTTTCACGAACGGATCTTCACCTAACTTCATTTCACTTGATTCAGGAATAAGAATCAGCTGTTTTCGCTCGGTGACAGGCGCTTCTCTGCATGAAATAAACATGAACATTACCAACAGGAAGAAAATTATTTTATATCCTCTCATCTCAATCATCATGCTCACGATGATGTTGCTTGCCCCCGTGAGGGAAAAGGGACTTCTTCTCTAATGAATACCAAATCATCAAAAGTCCAAGCAATAGCCCTACTAAGATCAGAGGGATAAGATATTTTAACCACCTTTTTCCTCCACGTATGTAATGCCATACTGTTTCCAGCCATTTGAAACTCAACCGTAATAATCTTTTAGAAGGTTCTTTATACTGATTGAGATTCAGTGCAGACGGCTTTTCATCAAAGGAATGTTCCTCC
>JAKLQR010000323.1 GCA_022013235.1 Thermodesulfovibrionales bacterium
ACAGCAATTTCGTTGTCGTGGTTTCTTGCGATGTCGGCAGGCAACCTCCTCGGGCTTGTTGAATACATCAGATACAAAAAAGAAGGTTTACAGATTGATGTCACCGGACACAAGAACTGAGAAAAAGGAGGTATTCCATGTATCTTTATCTGGTGCAGCACGGAGCAGCCAAAAGGGAAGAGGAAGACCCTTCCAGACCTCTCTCCTCACAGGGGCTGCTGGATATCACAAGGGTTGCTTCCTCCCTTTCCAAACTCGATATCAGGGTGGATGATATAATTCACAGCACGAAATTGCGGGCAAGACAGACAGCAGAAGTACTCTATGAATATCTCAAACCGATGAAAGGAATATCAGAAAAGGATGGCCTGTCACCCCTTGAGAATCCGGAAATATGGAAGGAGAGGCTGACCGGTTTATCGGACAACCTGTTTCTTGTCGGTCATCTCCCCCATCTTGACAGACTCTCTTCCCTCCTCCTGTGCGGTGATGCTGAAAAGAATATCATTGCTTTTCAGATGGCAGGGGTCGTGTGTCTGAAGAGAAACGAATCAGGTATATGGTCTCTGCAGTGGATGATAACGCCACAGACCATTACGGGAGAGACAGCAGGGTCCTGTGATTCGTTGTAAGGATAACCCGGATAGGAGAGATTGAGAGGAGACTATAATGGAACTGAAATTTCTCGGTGGCGCACGGATGGTGACAGGGTCTTGTTTTTATCTGGAGTGCAATGCACTGAAGATGCTCGTAGAATGCGGGCTCTCTCAGGGTGAGGATGCAGACGAAATAAACAGGAGAGAGTTTGATTTCCGGCCTGAGGAAATCCAGTATATCTTTATCACCCATGCCCACCTGGACCATGCGGGCATGCTGCCGAGGGTTGCGAGGGAGGGATTCAGGGGGAGGATTCTCACTACGCCTGCTACAAGGGATCTTCTCGAATTCATGCTCTCGGATTCCGCACATATTCAGGAAAGTGATGCGCTATGGATGACGAGAAAGGCGGAGAGAGCGGGCATGCCTCCTGTTTTTCCACTGTATACGATCGATGATGTAAGGAATGTGATGGAGCTTTTCGAAACAAAAACATACAACACTGTTTTCCATCTCGGGAACGGAGTGAAGTACCGGTTTGTCGAAGCCGGTCATATTCTCGGCTCCGGCTCGCTCGAACTCTGGTTTCAGGACGGCGCACGAGAGAAGAAGGTCGTGTTTTCAGGCGATATCGGGAAGCGGGGAAATCCCATCCTGCAGGACCCCTCCGCGCCTGCTGCAGCCGATTTCATTGTCATGGAGTCCACCTACGGGAACAGACTCCATAAGCCTCTGAGAGACAGCATAGACGAACTCGCTGAAGCGATCAAAACAACATTCAAAAAAGGCGGCAATGTCTATATCCCTTCTTTTGCAGTGGGAAGGACGCAGGACCTGCTCTATATCCTCAACGATCTCGTGAGGGAGAAGAGGCTTCCAGGCCTGCAGGTGTACATCGACAGTCCGCTTGCAGAAGAGGCAACAAAAGTCTATTTGGCACATCCTGAGCTCTTTGACGATGAAGCCAAAAGACTTTTTGCGAAGCTGGATTTTGATCCCGCCGTCAGGCTGCACTTCGTGCAGAACGTTCAGGGTTCGATGGCCCTGAATAAAATAAAATCGGGAATCGTCGTGATCGCGGGGAGCGGAATGTGCGACGGCGGGAGGATCAGTCATCACCTGAAGCATAACCTTTGGCGGCGTGAATGCAGTATTGTGTTCGTCGGGTTCCAGGGTAAAGGGACTCTCGGGAGGAAGATCGTCGACAGGGCAAGGAGTGTGAACATCCTCGGCGAGGAGATTGCAGTAAGGGCCTCGATCTATACCATCAACGGCTTTTCCGCGCATGCAGACAGGGCGGAACTCATGGCATGGCTCTCGTATTTTCGCAATTCACCGGAAGTTTTTATCGTGCACGGTGAAGAAGAGGTGGCGCTCTCGTTTGGTGAACTGGTGAAGGAGAAATTTGGTTTCACAACGCATGTGCCCGCGAAGGGAGATGCCTTTAACCTTTGATGCAGAGGAGGAACCGCTACTTATGTGCATCAGGATTCCGAAATATTTTAAACTATCTTTATGAAGGCAAAGAAAAACCTTATCGTCGTCGGTGACCGGGTTCTCATCGACCCGGATGAAGGTATGGACAAGACAAGTTCAGGACTCTATCTCCCGGACACGGTGAAAGCAAAGGAGAAGGTTATCGGAGGCTATGTGGTAAAATCAGGCCCGGGCTATGCAATCCATAACCCGAATGTTTCCGACGAACCCTGGGCTGCGGGCAAAACGCAAGAAGTAAGGTATATCCCCCTTCAGGCAACCGAAGGAGATTATGCAATATTCCTTAAGGATTCTGCTATGGAGATAGAGTTTGAAGGGAAGAAATACCTTATCGTCCCCCATTCTTCAATTCTTGCGCTCGTCCGGACAGAGTTAACCGATGGGGATAGTTGAGATCCTTTAAAAATTCTTTTCCAGATTTTTCAGCTGCGTAGAGGCGGTCTGTATCGCTTTTTTGATATCCGCATTGTGAGCATCAAAAACGAGAATAGACTTCCAGGTTGCGATTGCTGCCTTAAGGTTTCCCCTTCTGTATTCTTCAAGCCCCCGCATATCAAGGTGTTTTGAACAATTTTTCATGCCGGCATGGAGTGCGTCTTTCGAAAATGAGAAAGAGCCGGCACGCATTCCGACAGGAGGGAAATATTGAAGGAGGACATGATACAGGTATCCTGCAGAGGGGAAGTCCTCTTTTTCATAGGCGTAGTCAGCGCTTTTCTTGACGTATTCGATCATCTGAATATACTCATTGCCCAGTCTGGTGTCGTCAAGGTTATCATTCCAGGCGCGCTGATATGTTTGCAATGCGTTATGGTATTCATATGCCCTGAGATACCCCTGTGCGGTCTTCGAGAGGGAATCTCTGTCAGGACTCTGCCTCAGAGAGGAGCAGGAAAAGAGGAAAAGAGATAACGCAACAACAATGAATTTATAGAGGAGTCCTTTCATGAAAGAGACCTCACCACCGGCAGGATTTTATTGTCCCGGACCGCCTCGATGAATATCTTGACAAGCAGGGGATCGAATTGCGTACCGGAGTAATTGAGAAGTTCTTTGAAGGCTTCTTCCTCTGAAAGTGCATTCCTGTATGGCCTTTGTGAGGTCATGGCGTCATAGGCGTCGGCAATGGCAATAATCGAAGCAGAGAAAGGAATCTGGTCTTTACTTAATCCATCAGGATATCCTTCTCCATTAAACCATTCATGATGATGTTTCACTGCGGGAATATATTTCACCAGCGAGGGGGCCTTGCTCAGAATTTCAGCGCCGATTTCCGGATGATGCATCATCTGTCCATATTCAGACGTATCAAGTTTGTCTCTCTTGTTCAGAATTATATCCGGAGTCTTGATTTTTCCCACATCATGGAAAAGACAGGCGATCTCGAGATCGTCGAGTTCTTTTTTCCCGAGACCGAGCGCCTGTCCAACTTTCATGGATAATCCGGCTACCCTTGTCGAATGGCCGAGGGTATACGGATCTCTTGCATCGATCGCTGCTGCAAGCACTTGTACGGTCGCTACATATGCTTCTTCCAGTTCCTGCGCATAGGTATTCAGACTCTGTTTCTGTTCGTGTATCAACCGGGACATTTCATTGAAGTTTTCTGTCAGCCTCCCAAGTTCGTCCTTTGAATAAACCCTGAGAGGGTTACTGCGTTTGCCTTTCTTTATTTCATCGACTCCTGCAGAAAGTTCATGGATCGGTCTTGTAAGAATAGCGGAGAGCACGACAATTCCGATAATGCCGAGAAAGAGTGTCACAGCAAACCCTGTGAGTATTCTTCTCCGGGCTCTTTGGTTCAAATCAATAAGCAACGATTTGTTCATGCCGACAAGCACGGTGCCAAGCTGTTTTTCTTTGAACATAATCGGTGTCACTATCTCGAAATAATTGCGGGAAGCGTCCGATATTTCTTTAATAACGGTGTGGTCTGAAGTTTCTTTCAGAAGGGTTCCCGTGGCAGGCTTTAAGATCATGCCCCGTTGTGCCGGATCAGAATGGGTGATGACTGTGTCGGCAGCATTCACCACTGCAATATACTCTATATCAGTGTTCAAATTCTGCAATTTCGTGATGATGGCATCAATACCCAGCCAGTCTCCAAGAAGCATGCTGTGAGCTGCCGATACCGCGGTGCTTCTCCCCAGAGATTCCCCGCGTTTTATCAGTTCGTTCAAGACATACTGGTCTGTCATCCGAACAATGAATATATAAAAAATAAAGGTGGTGACCACGAGGACCGCAAGAAGGAATAACGCAAGTTTAAACCGTATATTTTCAAATATCCGTATTTTTATTTTGTTCAGTCTGCTGATCATGGATTCGACGCCTGGCCGGGCTTCCTTATCTCAATATAAAATATTATCAAATGCTTACTATAAAATCAAAGCAGGAGCGCTGGTCCGGAAAGTCCTGTTTTGTCATCCTCCTGCTTGATCCGGAGGTCTTTAATTCCATAACCCGATGAAAAGACTGGATTCCCTCTGTGAGTCGCAGACCGATCAACGAACTCTGAATATACAAGTTTATGGACAGTTTCTCTATTATACCCTTTCCGGATGTATCTGTTGAACTGCGCAGAGAAGAGCCTCCATAGCATACGTTCTTCACTAATCCCGTGGCGCCGAAGTAGCCGGCACTGACGTTGCCCTTGACAAAAAAATTAATTTATTGTTCAATTGATTCAATTGAACAATAAGAATATGGTTCCCTACAATCTTAAGAATATCCTCAAGCAGGAACTGGAGAATGGTTCGTCTGATCTTGTAACCCGTCAATCCGGGCAGGGCATAAGGACCCGTATCGAAAAATATCTTGAGCAGGAGAAGGACGGTGCGGTTGTTGCCCTTGATTTCTCGAATATCGGAATTATCGATTATTCCTGCGCCGATGAAATTATCGCCAAGCTCATCTCCCGCCTCATCGGTGGTGAGTATGGAGAGAAATATATTATTCTTGCTGGACTGAATGAGAATCAGAAAGAAAATATCGAGGTTGCGCTTGAGAGAAAAGAACTGGCTGTGCCGGCGCGGATGGAGGACGGCAGGCAAATCCTTATCGGCAGTCTGAATAATTATTTACGAGAGACATTGGATTTTATTATGAGAACAGGGAAAATAACTGCTAAAGACCTGTCGGATGCGCTGCAACTCGGGATGAACACGAGCGGGACACGCCTCCTGAACCTCCACAAGAAGAAGCTTGTGAAGAGGATAGAGGAGACACGAGACGGTGGCAGGATTCTGGTCTATGAGCATGTATAAGAAACCCGGGGAAAGAGGTATCCATTGACGACATCCGTACTGTATTTTATTTCCGGCCTGATAATAGGCGGCGTCATCGCATGGCTCCTTGCAATTTCACGCAGACAGCAACAATCGGACAAGAAGATTTCCGACGTCCAGTCGTCATATGTAAACCAGGTCACGGAACTGGAGAAAAGGGCAAGCGGAGCCGAGGCCCGTGTAGAGGAACTGAGGCAGCAGGTTCAGCACAGGGATTTCGAGCTTGAACAGATAAGAAACGAACTTGATATCGAGCGTGAAATGAAGGCGAGACTCGAGGAGGCCCAGAAACACCTAAAGGAAGAGCGAGAACGATTTGAGTCAATGGCAGCCAAACTCAGCGATACATTTAAAGCCCTCTCTCTGGATGCACTCACAAAAAATACCGAGGAATTTAAAAAATATGCAGATGATTTTATCCGGCTTGCTGAAGAGAAACTGAAGACCCAGACGGTAGACGGCAAGAAGGAACTCGACGGCAAAAAAGAACTGATTGACCAGAATATCGAGGCGATAGGAAAAACACTCACCGAGGTCCAGAGAAAAATCGAGGAAATCGGCAAGGCGAGCGGTGAAAAATTTACTGAGGTTGCTACCCTTATCAAAAAGCACGAAGAAGTTACGTTTACCCTGAAGGAGACTACCGAACGACTCAGTCATGTGCTTGCAAGCTCCAAAAAAAGAGGTGAGTGGGGTGAACGTATGGCAGAAGATATCATCCGTCTTGTGGGCATGGTAGAAGGGATTAATTACATTAAACAGAAGACGATGGACAGTTCATCAGGCAGGCCGGACTATACTTTCTATCTTCCGAACCAGCTGAAGGTCAATATGGATGTGAAGTTCCCGGTTGACAATTATATACACTATCTCAATGCAGAATCTGATCACGACAGGAAACGGTACAGAGATGAACTCCTGAAGAATACGAAAGTTATGATGAAACAATTGACTACCCGCGATTACATTAATCCTGCCGAAAACACGGTCGATTATGTGCTCATGTTTATCCCGAATGAACAGGTATTCAGTTTTATCAATGAAGCGGACATAACAATCATGGATGAGGCCCTGAAACAGAAGGTTATCTTATGTTCTCCTTTTACCTTATATGCAGTGCTTGCGGTCATAAGACAGGCAATCGAGAATTTCAATCTTGAACGGACCGCTGCGGAGATACTAAACCTGCTGAGTGAGTTTTCGAAGCAGTGGAATGCCTATAAGGATAAATTCACAAGCATGGGTGAGAGACTGGATGCAGCAAAAAAGGAATACGATATCCTCGTCACGACGAGGAGCAACATGCTTGAGAGACCTCTGAAAAAAATAGAAGAAATCAGGAAACAGACAGCCATTGACTCTGATGAGAAGATAAAACTTGATGAAACAGCGTTACTTTGATAACGTTATGGTGAGTATGTATATATTAATATATAAGATACTTATAGTAATACAATACAAACAAAGGAGGAGGGAACCATGTCAGAAAAGTTAAGTCATGAGGAGTTTGTTAAGAAGGCTGTCGTGAGTTTGAGGAAGGAAGGGTACAAGGGTATTCACAGTGTTTACTCAGGATTCAACGAGGCGTTCAAAAAGTATTTCGAAGGCGAAAACCCTGTTGAGGTTACGAATAAACTGTCAGGCGAAGGGAAGATAACTATAAGGCCTGTCAGGGGTGGTGTCATGCTCTATCTGCCCGAGGAGGCACCGGCGTCCAAGAGCTCTGCGGATGAAGCCCTGCACAAAATGGGCATTAAATAGTGGCGGTGTTTCTCAGGAGGCCGGAGAATTAACCCATATAATTTATAAATTAATGGATGAATAACGGCAGATACAGTATTTTTGCTCATTCTCGGGCTATCGCCCTCCGAGGGATCCCGATAAGAATCGGGATAAATCCGCAAAAATACTGTATCCGCCGTATTTTATGATCCATGGATGAATAATATAGGTTAGGGTAATTCCGGGGCAATTTCAGGGCTGCAA
>JAKLQR010000324.1 GCA_022013235.1 Thermodesulfovibrionales bacterium
TGTAACAGCAAAGTGATAATGTCCTAATAGAGCAAAATGAAAATGTCCGGATGCTAGACTGTACCTTTTTGAAAGGGGACAGAATGGCAAGAGAGGACATAATCATCTTGAGACAGAAGGAACTGAGGCGGCTGCATGTGATACACAAGGTACTTCAAGGGGAACTGAGATATTCGACGGCGGCAGAGCTTGCCTCCCTGAGCGAGCGACAGATACGCAGGATACTGAGACGGATACAGCAAGAAGGGGATGAGGGGATACGGCATAAGAGTCGTGGACGTCAATCCAACAGGAAGATACCACTGAAGCTGAAGGATAGGATCATAGGGCTCTATCGGGAGAAGTACCAAGGATTTGGGCCAACCCTCACGGCGGAGAAGCTCTTTGAAATGGATGGGATACCGGTAAGCAAAGAGACAATACGAACCTTCCTTATAGAATCTGGAGATTGGCAGAAAGGGCGAAAGCACAGGAAGCATCGGCAGTGGCGGCAGAGGAAGGAGCATAGAGGGGAGATGGTGCAGATGGATGGATCACATCATGACTGGTTCGAGGGTCGTGGTCCGTGGTGTGTGTTGATGGCCTACATTGACGATGCAACGGGGCGAGTGTATGGGAGATTTTACGAATATGAAGGGACCATTCCTGCCATGGACAGTTCCAAGCGGTACATGCGGAAATACGGGTTGCCGTTGCGACTGTACCTGGACAAACACACGACGTACAAATCAACAGCGAAACCGACGATTGAGGAAGAACTCCAGGGGCTCGCACCGATGAGCCAATTTGAGCGGGCAATGAAGGAGCTGGCCGTGGATGTAATCCATGCCCATAGTCCTCAGGCCAAGGGACGGATCGAGCGGCTGTTCGGGACGCTTCAGGACCGCCTGGTCAAAGAGATGCGTTTACGCAGTGTCAGCACCATTGAGGAGGCAAATCGGTTCTTGCAAGAGTATCTTCCGATATACAACAGAAAATTCTCGGTCAAGGCTGTGAGCAAGGAGGATATGCATCGACCTGTTCCTAAAGGAATTGACCTGGAGCAGATTCTCTGCATTAGAACAGAGCGGACGGTGAAGAACGACAATACCATTGCCTATGAAAGAAAGCTCTATCAGATCGAGGAACCAACATTAAACAGGAAGGTTACAGTCGAGGAGCGGATCGACGGTAAGATGCTGATAGTGAGCCAGGGCAAGTCTCTTCGGTATCGACAGATTACCGAGCGCCCAGAGGTAGCAAAACAGCCGGTGATCAGAAAGAAGAGGTCCTCTTACGCTCTTCCGGTAGATCATCCTTGGCGGAAATTCGACATCAATCGATTTAAACGAAAAGCCCCGCAGGCGGCGGCGGTATAAACCGGACATTTCTATTTTGCTGAAAACCGGACATTTTCATTTTGCCTTGACAAAAATACCTCTTATATTTGACTTTGTACTTGTAATCTGATACATATAATCACATAGAGAAAGAAATAAGTTAAAAATATTAATCTACGAAAAAGGAGGTTTCTTTGCCACCAATTGCACCATCTTTTATGGGATATCTTTTAGTAGTAATTCTCATTATATATTTTTTTTCGAGCGCGATAAAAATCCTTAGGGAATATGAAAGGGGGGTAGTATTCAGGCTTGGAAGGGTGATCCCTGTAAAAGGCCCTGGCCTTGTCATCATCTGGCCAATAATCGATAAGCTTGTTAGGGTTAGCCTCCGAACTGTCACCATGGATGTCCCTTCTCAGGATGTGATAACGAAAGACAATATTTCAGTCGCGGTGAATGCTGTTGTTTATTTCAGGGTCATGGAACCGATAAAGGCAATCACTGAAATAGAAGATTTTTATTTCGCTACATCACAGATCGCACAGACAACACTAAGGAGTATACTCGGTCAGAGCCAGCTCGATGAACTGCTTTCAAACAGAGAACAGGTAAATGCAGAGCTCCAGAAAGTTATTGATTTCCAGACTGAACCATGGGGAATTAAAGTCACGGCAGTAGAAGTCAAGAATGTTGACTTGCCTGTAGAAATGCAGAGGGCTATAGCAAAACAGGCAGAGGCAGAACGTGAAAGAAGGGCAAAGGTCATCCACGCAGAAGGAGAATTTCAGGCTTCCCAGAAACTCGCGGATGCAGCAACTATCATCGCGACAGCACCATCTGCATTACAACTCAGATTTCTCCAGACCCTAGCAGAAATTGCTACAGAGCAAAACTCAACGATAATATTCCCTGTGCCTATAGATTTGATAAAACCATTCTTAGAAAAGAGTGAAACACCAAAATAGTTTTATCTCCCCACAGGAGAATTGTTATGGCAAAATGCAATAATAAAACCTTACTCAAATTATTTCTGCTTTTGTCTATTATTGCAGATCAACATTGATCATGAATATTATGTTTTACAATACACAGTTCTCAAAGCATGCGTAATGGTGTTAACTTCAGGAAGGACGTCTCATTTTGCATCTGTCTTTTTAGAAGAGACATAATGGGGTCAGCCCTTGAATCGTGACGGATTCACATAAATTGGGGACTGCCATATTATCAATATAAAAGGATATTGAAACGACTTGGGGAAGACAGGAGATTCTCGAAGGGATGGGAGAAAGAATTAAAGGCAATAAAGTCAATGATCAAGGGCAGACCCCAATGACCACACCAATGACCACAATATCTATGAATGAAACCTGACGGGCTTATTCCCTGTGTGCTGGTTACTTTATTGGGCGATTATCGTACTCATCTGCTCAATTTAATTTGTAATTACGGCGCTGTCTATTTTATTTAAGTTGTTGTCATCAAGGTATTGATATATCGTAACAGTCTCAGTGACGGCTTGATCGTCTTTTTGCGGTATTATTACGACAAAAGTACATGATGGGTTGCCATGGTCAACCCATGTCCCTGTGTTTGCATATATCTGATGATCATCAGTGCTGAACATAATAGCATGATGCGTATGACCGAATATAACGATCCTCCTGTTTGAAGATGGATTTGTAAAATATTGATATATAGACTGTGCATCCAGGGCCGGATTGAAGGCTCCGGCCAATAAAGCTATATCAAGCGGTATCGTTACAGGCACATTATTTTTTAACTGTCTGTCATTCCATGTGTCCTCTATCTCCTTGTAAAGATTTACATCAAGCGGACTATTGTTTGCCGCATAGTAAGGGATCAGATCATGTATTGCATAAGTTTCAGTATAGCCGTCTATTCCCGTCTTTATTATTTTGTCATCCCAGCTTTCTTGTACGGGTTTTTGAGCCATAATGAGCTCCCATGCCGCCCAGTATGATAAATAATAATACTGGTACTGATCTCCTGCGGCATCAGTCAGTTGTTGTCTGTAAAAAGTTGATTTGCCACTTTCAAGGTCGGAGGTGGTTGCGATCTTGGTTACAAAAAACCCCGGCGGCGTTATTGAATCGGTCTTTGTTATTGACCTGTTTGATATCGGGTCAGGAGCGTTAAAGAAATCATATCTGTGTCCATGTTCTATAATAATTTCCGGATGATCCAGAGGAGTATACGCGCCTAATCCCTGAACATTGTCCCTGGCTTCAGATATTCCGGGGAAAACCCTCTGCATGTCCTTTGATTCTACAAGCATATCGTGGTTTCCAGGGACATAGGTTACACTGATGTTGCCGTCTCTGATGATGGTATTTATCGCGTCCACCACAGATTTATTTGCCGCAACAATCATATCTACAAATTCCGACTGGGATACTCCATTGAACGTATCGGAATCCATCGGCGCAACCCATTCATCAAACAGATCACCGTTAATTACGAGTTCCCTTACATTGGGCATTTGCCTGACAAAATTCAGAAAACTCTCAAGTTTTGCGCTATTTGTATTGAACCAGCCGTAAAGGCCCGTTTTGCTTCTTTGATCTCCCATATGTATATCACTGATAATAATTATCATTATCCTGTCATTTCCCAGTTCGGGGATGTTGTCTGATCCATAACCAAAATTATAGTCCGTTGCAAAATATCTGACAAAATCTTGCTTTAAGGTATTGCCGTATACCGATTGAATATCCATGCTTACTTTAAGTTTGTATTCCTCGCCTGAGAGAAAATTTGCGCCATTCTTTGTCCTGATCATTATTTGTTTTGGCTTTTGAGAGTCGGATATAATTTCCATAGGGGGACTGTCAGATACCAATAGTCCGCCGGCTTTAACAGCGTGCAGACTTATTTTTCCTTCAACTGTATCCATGTCCAGGGGCTCACTGAATTCAAGAATGATTGAATTTGTAGGGTCAACGGCCGAAGGCTTGTCTGCAGAATCAGATGTTTGAATGCTTGTTTTTACCGTCAACGGTTGCGAATGAGAAGAAGAGGAAGAGGAGCATCCCCAGATTGATAAAATACTTGCGCATATCAACACAAGCAATAGTTTTTTCATTTTTGTCCTCCATCCATCTTATTTTTGTTCTTTCCTGGTCGTACTCTGCACAATTATATCAGGTTTAAGAGGGGAGTGTGACAGGAAGGACATCACACACTCTAAAGGGGGAAATTTTGGTTGAAAAGAAGGGTCAGTTCAATAAGGATTAGAAGGGGGAGAGGGGAGCATAATATGCGGTCTCGAAGACCAATCCCCCAAAGGATGTTGTTTCCCCTCCCTTTGTGTCCCCCTTATAAATCAACATAGCAGAAAAGAGAATATAAAGCAAATGCAAATTCCTGCGACTCAAGAAAGCATTTGTTATAGTAAAAGTATGAGATGCTTTTTTGTTGAATCGACTTTAAAGTACAGCGATGAGAAGGGTTTTGGGGAATCCTATTTTATCACCTGTCCGGTATGCTGGAACGCGAGCATCAGGTACATCAAATGGGAAGACGGTACAGAGGAAACAGGCGAATGCCCTGTCTGTGAGAGAATGATACGGACATTGAATGATGAATAGGTGAGAGGCTATGATGCAGTTTACCCTCTGCGCTCATTCTGTTTTGCTTCATCCCAGAGCCTGTCCATCTCTTCGAGCGTCATCTCAGAGAGTTCCCTGCCCTGCTCCGCAGCCTTCATTTCGATATGGCGGAACCGTGAGATGAATTTGCTGATGGTTCTTCTGTGGGCATCTTCAGGGTTCACTTTCATGAAACGTGAAAGGTTCACGAGCATGAAGAATATGTCTCCAAGCTCGTCTTCCATTTCATCCCTTTTTCCCGACTTTAGGGCGTCTTTCAACTCCTGCATCTCCTCGTCAACCTTCTTCAAAACGTCCTCGACCTTGTCCCAGTCAAACCCGGCCTGCGCTGCCCTTTTCTGAAGCCTGTGGGCCCTGAGCAGTGAAGACATCGCCTTTGGGACTCCTTCGAGGATGGAATCGCGGAGTTTGCCTTCCTGTTTTTTTATCACTTCCCATTGCTTCACCACCTCGCCCGGCGTCCTGCATTCAGCTTCGCCAAACACATGAGGGTGACGGGAGATCATCTTTTCGCCGATCTTCTCAATTACGCCGGACATGTCGAATTCACCCTTCTCACGAGCGATCTGGCACTGGAATACGATCTGGAAGAGAAGGTCCCCAAGTTCTTCCCTGATCTTTTCAGGGTCGTCCTCTTCGATGGCCTCAATCAATTCATACGCTTCTTCAATGAGGTAAGGCTTAATGGATTCCCGTGTCTGCACTTTGTCCCAGGGGCAGCCGTTTACGCTCCTGAGCCGCTCCATGATGGTTAAGAGTTCCTTGAGGTCCATAGGTTCCTTTTCCCGGAGTAAAGATATACTGATATGCCGATAAGAATTAATGTTAACACAAATATAATTCCGGGCGACAGTTCGAGATACACGATCTTTTCCGCATAATACACAAGAAAAGACCCTTTATAGAAAAGTGCCGGATCATGCCTTTGTCTGAACCATACTTCGAGATGCGTCAGAGGACAGTACCACCCGAAGACCTGAATGGTCAACGAAAAACAGAGGCCTGCGATATGGAGTATCTTGACTGTACGGTATTTCCTGCCTATAAAAGCACCGAATATAAGGAAGACGATCCAGAGAAAATGGGCAAGGACTATCAGATCAGCGGCTAACTGATAACTCATCTGCTCCTTGATATCTTCTTGTCCTCACAGATATCAAGGATAATCTCCCGTTCTTCCCTGTTAACCCTCTCGAGTCTGACCCTGACCTTCTGCCCTATGGAGAACGAACGTTTGCTGTGTCTTCCGACAAGTTTCATTAACTGTTCATTGTACTGGTAATAATCGTCGGTCATATACGACACATGCAGGAACCCCTCGACAAAGAAATCCCTCAGCCTTATTTTCAACCCGTAGGGGGTCACCCCTGCAACCTTTGCCTCAAACTCCTCGCCGACCTTGTCTTTCATGAACCATACCCTCATCGCATCAATCACTTCCCGTTCCGCCTTGTCGGCGAGACGTTCCATGCGGGAGGAATGGAATGCGATATCAGGGAGGAGTTTGTCCAGTTCCTCTCTCCGCGCATCTGAAAGCCGCTTTTTCTGCAGTACCTCGCGAAGTATCCTGTGGACGATAAGGTCAGGATACCGCCTGATCGGCGAGGTGAAATGGGTATAACATTGTGATGCGAGGCCGAAATGCCCGACATTGAGATTTGAATACCGTGCCTGCTTTAAACTCCGTAAAATTGCGAAATTGATGATCTCTTCTTCCCGGGACCCCTTTATTTTTTTCAGGAGGTCGGGATAGTCTTTTGGTTTAAGAAGCTTCTTGCCTTTCATGAGTGTGCCGGACATTTTCGATATTTCTTCGATCTTGTGGGGATCAGGCTCTTCATGGACTCTGTAGAGAACAGGAATATTGAGATGCTCGAGATGTTCTGCCACAGCCTCATTCGCTGCAATCATGAATTCTTCAATTATTGTGTGCGCATAATTTCTCTCTGCCTTTAAGATCGCTTCAGGCACGCCCTGGATATCCAGAAGGATCTCAGGCTCAGGGAGGTCGAAGTCAAGACTGCCCCGCTGTAATCTTTTGTTCCTCAATAACGCGCACAGTTCTCCCATGACCTCAAAATCATGAAGGAGATGCTCATACTTTTTCCGTTCGGTGCGGTCGGAATCTATGAGGATCTTCTTCACAGAGGTGTACGTCATTCGTGCATCGCTTTTGATGATGCTCGGGTAAAACCGTGCATCGAGCCTGCCGCCGTTTCTGTCGTAGTCCATTTCGACGGTCATGGCAAACCGGTCGACCCCGGGTTTCAGGCTGCACAGGTCTTCTGAAAGCTCTTTGGGGAGCATGGGGATAACTTTTTCGGGGAAATAGAAACTCGTCCCCCTTGCACCCGCTTCACGGTCGATCTCAGAATTCCAGTTCACGTAGAAGCCGACGTCTGCGATATGCACAGACAGAGTATATCCGTGTTTTGTTATACTGACAGAGACCGCGTCGTCAAAATCTTTTGCCCGTTCTCCATCGATCGTGACAGTAGGAAGAGCGCGGAAGTCCTTCCTCCCCTCTATGCCCGGCCCTCTGTCTTCAGGTCTTTGCCGGGCCACTGTGACCGTCTCTGCAAGCACGCTCCGGGAGAATTTTTTCGGGAGGTTGAATTCATCGATGATCATCTCTACTTCGGCCCTCGGATTGTCGGGCTTGCCCAGTGTCTTCAGGATGCGTCCCGATGCGGGTTTCCGGTCGGCAGGATACTCGGATATCTCGACGATTACGGTATCTCCGATTTTTGCATCCCCTCTGTCTTTGGAGGTTACCTGGATATCATAAGGCAAAGATTTGTCTTTCGGCCGCACAGAAAACCCTGATTTTGTCGCTTCCAGTCTTCCGGCTATTCTCTTCTGTGCCCTTTCGAGTATCCTTAGTACTCTTCCTTCCCGTTTCTTCCAGTTTTCCACCCTCACGAGAACCCTGTCGTTGCCCATTGCTCCGGAAGTCCCCCATGAAGGAATAAAGATGTCCCGTTCCCCGGGCTTTTCCATGATCACAAACCCATAGCCATCCCGGTGGGATTCGAAAAGCCCCCTGATAAGATTCATGTCATCGGAAGGCCCGTAGAACCCCTTTCTCGTCATGACGAGATCCCCGGACCTCAGCAATGTCCGCAGAATTATTTTGGCTGCTCTTGCTTCCTTATGCCCGAGACCCAGGTGGGATACGATTTCTTTGAAATTGAGAGGCCTCGCTGTTTTCTGCAGGAAAAGCGCAAGGATTGTGTCTTTGTCTATCATATGCACTTATTGTATGCAATTTTCAGGAAAATGCAATCATTGACACCTTTTACCAATTGTGATAATTTCAATAATACACAGAATGTCGGATAAATCAGCCATAATCAAAGAAGCACAGAAGTATCTTGCCCGCGGCCAGATAGAGAAAGCTATTGCTGAATGGGAAAAACTAACCAGTGAGAGCCCTGACGGGAATACCTATAACACCATTGGTGACCTTTACCTGAAGAAGGGGGAGAAGGCGAATGCGATAGATTCCTACCATAAAGCCGCCGGGTACTTCAGGGACGAAGGGTTTGCGCTCAAGGCATTGGCGCTGTATAAAAAAATCCTGAACCTGAACCAGGCCGATGCAATATCCCTCCTTGCGCTCGGTGAACTGAACGAGGCAAAGGGAATCGTCACCGATGCTATCAAATTCTATCTCGCGGCCGCCGACAGTTACACAAAGGAAGGCAAGAAGGAAAAGATCCTTGAGATATACGACAAAATACTGAACCTTTCCCCCGGCAACATCCCTCTCCGGAATAAAGTTGTGGAGATTTACTTAAGGGAGAATCTCACGCAGGAGGCTGGGAAGCAGTATCTCCAGATTGCAAAACTCTACAACGAGAAACGGGAAATGGAGAAGGCGATAGAGTATTACCAGAAGTCTTTGAATATCGACCCTGTCAACAAGGAAACCATCCTTGATCTGAGTGCTGCCTATGAAAAGACCGATAAGAGAAAGCAGGCAGCCGAACAGATAAACGAAGCAGCTGCGCTCTTCCCGCAGGATACAGAGGTCCTTCTGAGGGCTGCTGAAATACATATTGGCGCCGAATTATTCGACCAGGCACGGCAATATCTCGCGCAGATTAAAGAATTAGAGCCTGCAAACGTCAAGGCACGGAAACTGCTTGGCGAGGTATATACCAGGGAGGGGAGAAAAGATCTCGCATGGGTTGAGTATCTGCCGGTTCTCGACGAAATGCTCCTCAATGAGAATTATGACGACGCAATAAAAATCCTCGGTGAATTCAAAGATATTGATCCCGTCGAGACGGGAAGGAGACTTATATCGCTCTATATTCAGATTGGCGATTATCTCCAGGTTGTGCACGAACTGACTGCGCTGGGAACTATCTACCTTGAGCAGGAAAAGCCGAAAGAAGCGCTGAACTGCTTCAGAGAAGCACTGCAGATGTCGCCTGAGGACGAGGCGTTAACGCAGAAAGTGATAGAGCTCGAAAAACAGGTCGGGAAAGAACAGATTACTGTCGGTCCCGAAAAGACAGTCGAGGAAGCGATTATAGAGACGGATATATATCTCAGGTACGGACTCTACGAGAATGCAAGAGAGATCCTGAAAAGCTTTAAAGAGAAAGAGCCGGGGAACATCGATATCCATACAAGATTAAAAACCCTGTTCGTCGATACTGGCGACAAGGAGCAGGCAGTGGCAGAATGTATCCTCCTGGCTGAACTCTTTGAAAAGGCCGGTGATCTGGAAAACCGTGAGCAGATATTGAAGGAAGCACGCGAAATCAGCCCCGAAGATCCAAGACTTATCAGCCTCCCGGCACCTGATGCCCGCGAAGAAGAAATAGGTGCCGGCGCCCCTGAAGAGCCGTCCTTCGAGGATTACAGTGAAGAGGTCGCAGAAGCTGATTTCTATGCCCGGCAGGGTTTAATTGACGAAGCGCGCGCTATTTTCGAAAGACTGCAGACCCTTTTCCCGGAGAATGAGGAAATCACCCAGAAACTGGGATCGCTCGGACTTACTGTTAAAGGTGAAGAACAAAAGGAACCCCTTGCAGAGGAAAAAGAGGAACCATTCGTCACTGAGGAAATACTCGAAGCCGAAAGCATCGCAGAACCCACGCTCGACAACGATGTTATGGACATATTCAATGAGTTCAAGAAGGGGCTTGAAAAGGAACTGGAGGACGAGGATTATGAAACACACTATAATCTGGGAATAGCCTACAAGGAGATGGGTCTTATCGATGATGCGATAAGGGAATTCCAGGCATCCTTAAAGGATCCGAAGAGGTTTGTTCATTCTGCGAATATGCTTGGGGTCTGTTATCTTGAGAAAGGTCTTTATCCGCTTGCCATTGATGTGCTGAAAAATGCCATAGAGAAAATGGAAGACAGAGGAGAGTCTTACTGGGCGATGAAGTATGATCTTGCCAATGCTTATGAAAAGAACGGCGATACCAAAGAGGCGTTCGAACTGTTCATGCAGGTCTATGGATGGAATTCAAAGTTCAGGGCTGTCTCGGACAAGATAGACCACCTCAAAGCCAGTATGGCTGAAGGGGCTGAGCAGAAGAAACCGAAAGACAGGAAAGACAGGGTCTCATACCTGTAGCAGAATACATTCTCTGAATATCAATTTTTTCGCTGAGCAGCGTTCAGGCTGGCCGGCGGTCGAGCTGGAGGAAAATGGATTATTTAGAATATTACGGGCTGAAAGAACATCCTTTTTCGAATGTTGTTGACAGTAAATTCTATTATAACAGTCCGCTCCATTCTGATGCTCTGCTAAAACTGAAATATGCGGTAGATACCCGGAAGGGGCTCGCGGTTGTTATCGGAGGAATAGGGACCGGCAAGACAACGCTCGCGAGAAGATTCCTTGAGGAAATGGACGAGAGTGCATACGAAGCCGCCCTGCTTGTAGTCGTCCATTCGAGTGTAAGTTCCGAATGGCTGTTCAAGAAGTTTGCAATTCAGCTGGGGGTGGCAGATATTCCCGATGACAGGGTGGAGCTTCTCTCTCAGATATACCGGCGGCTCCATGATATAAACGATGAAGGGAAGAAGGCTGTCGTCATGGTTGACGAAGTACAGATGCTGAATTCGAAGGAGATCATGGAAGAGTTCAGGGGCCTTCTCAATATGGAGACTTCCGATGGCAAGCTCCTGAATTTTGTTTTCTTCGGCCTCCCTGAACTCGAAGGGGTGCTTGCCCTCGATGAACCCCTGAAACAGAGAGTGGCAGTCAAGATACGGCTGACAGAATTTTCCGAAAAAAGCACCATTGATTATATGAGACACAGACTGACTGTTGCAGGGAGCGGGAAAGAAATCTTTTCCGCAGATGCAATCCGTTTGATATACCGTTATACAATCGGTACTCCCAGGCTCATTAATACAGTTTGCGACAATGCGCTGCTCGAGGGGTATCTCGCCAAAGCAGCCGTGATCGATATCCCCATCATAGAAACCGTTGCGGTAGATCTCGGTTTAAGTCTCTAAAACAAAGAGCATGTCCTTAATCACCAGTATCACGCTGTATCGGGCGAGTTGTATCCTGATTTTTGAAGGATACCAGATCCCATTGATCTTTTCGGGATTTTCATAGGTGATGACGAGTTCCCGGTCTTCTGAAAGAGAGATCATCTGTTTGAACGGCAGCATGGTCTTTTTGTCTATCCATATCTTTCTCACTGCGTTTGAAAAAAGAAAAGCATCCTTCTCTTCTTCCAATCTGTACTCATCAATGTCCCACCAGAAAAGGCAGTCGCGCAATCCGTAGGTCAGAATTGCAGCCTTGTTCCTGTCAACGGGAGGGTCGCTTTTTATGATGCCGTCGCGTGTGGCAAGCTCGAAGGCGAGAAACCCGAAGGAATACACACGGAGGTCGAGGTCTCCGTTCCGTGAGATATTCGCCCTCCCGTCGCCCTTGACCGAGGTGTCCTCTTTTTCGAAGGTGATCGAGAACACTGCCTCGATATCGGAGACGGGCTTCTTTGCAGCGAGCACCTCCCTGACGTCGACCCCCTCGTAGGAGGGGATTTCAACCCGGCGGGGTGCGCAGGCGAATATGATGAACAGGATACTAAGGAAAAACAGCTTCGAGACAATCTTCAACATTCTGAGCTCCGATTATTTCCAATCCAAAATTACCCTTTATCTTTTCGGCGTTTCCCGCCGGTATCACCGCCCGGTGGAATCCGATCTTCGCTGCTTCCTTGATGCGGGTTTCAGCCTGGGCCACCGCTCTGATTTCACCGGAGAGCCCGACCTCGCCAAAGACAATAAGTTTGGGGTCAAGCGGGATATCTTTCAGGGACGACGCGATCGTCGTGATAATCCCGAGGTCGACCGCCGGTTCTATAATCTTCAACCCCCCGACGACATTCACAAAAATATCCATCCCGCCGAGGTGGAGCCCAACTTTTTTTTCGAGCACTGCTACCAGCAGCGTTACCCGGTTAAAATCGACTCCGATTGCTGTCCTGCGGGGCATTCCGAAATTCGACTGGGAAACAAGGGACTGTATTTCGACCAGGAGCGGCCGTGTGCCTTCAATGCTTGCAACAACCGTTGACCCTGAACTGTTCAGCGGCCTTTCGAGGAGGAAGAGTTCGGAGGGGTTTTCGACTTCGAGGAGGCCCGCATCAGACATTTCAAAGATGCCTATCTCGTTTGTCGAACCGAAACGGTTTTTTACCGTCCTCAGAATGCGGAACGCATGCCCCCTGTCGCCCTCAAAATAGAGGACAGTGTCTACAATATGCTCAAGCACCCGCGGGCCGGCTATCGAACCATCTTTTGTTACATGTCCGACAAGGAATACGGGGATATCCGCGCGTTTTGCAAAAAGCATGAGTTTCGCTGCACATTCCCGGACCTGGCTGACAGAGCCGGGAGCGGAAAGAATATCTTCTGTATACACTGTCTGGATAGAGTCTATCACCAGGACCTTCGGGAGAAGTTTTGATGCAGTGTGTACTATGGATTCTACCGAGGTTTCGGAAAGTAATATAATATCTCCGGAATGTATGGCAAGCCTGTCAGCCCGGAGCTTTATCTGCTCCGGAGATTCTTCGCCTGAAACATAGAGTACTTTCCCGTATTTTTCCGCAATACCGCAGATGGCCTGGAGGAGCAGCGTGGATTTCCCTATGCCGGGGTCGCCCCCAATGAGCGTAACCGATCCTGAAACAATACCACCGCCGAGAACCCTATCGAGTTCTCTTATCCCTGTGGATGAACGCTGTCCTCGTTCTCCGGTGACAGAATTCAGGGGCTGGGGTTCCGACTTGCCCAGATGAGAGATGATCGCAGACTGGCGGGAAACAGCCTCTTTCTTTTCTTCGGCAAAACTGTTCCATTCACCGCAATCAGGGCATTTCCCGATCCATTTCGGACTAGCATATCCGCAGGACTGACACTGGAAAAAGTTTTTGGTTTTTGCCATCGTGAAACCTTTGGGTATTATACCAGAAGCAGAAGTATGGGGACTTGCTGGAAATGGGAACAAGTTTGTGAATTACAAAAACAGCAAAGCTCAGGCCGGATGCCCGACTTCGTAGCGGAGGAAAAGAATATCGACAAATTTATGGATTATTGAATCTTGAATGCCTTCACTTGAATATCCATAGGAAATGTTATTAGACCTGTTTTTGTTCAGGAAGGTCCAGGATAATGTCATATCGCAGGATATGGGATATAATAGATAGTTAATTTCAAAAGCCTATGAATATAGTTCGCTATAGCCAACCAGGACAGAACAATTGGTAATTTTTATTTTAGTAATAGTTATTGGAGCATTGGTTCTATTATTTTTGGTTGGGAAACGGGAATTGCGTAATCGGAGAATCAAACAATTGGCTGTTAAGCCGTTTCCTGATGAGTGGGAGAGGATCCTGAAGAGAAATGTATCTCTCTATGGATACCTTCCTGATGCATTAAGGGAACAGCTCCATAACGACATCAAGATTTTCATAAGCGAAAAATATTTTGAAGGGCTGGGAGGGTTGGAAATAACCGATGAGATTAAGGTTACCATAGCGGCTGAGGCCTCAATGTTATTGCTGAATAGAAAAAACAGTGACTATCCCAAACTGTCCTCCATTCTTGTGTATCCAAGTGCTTATGTGACCAAACAAAGCACCGCTGTCGGCGGTGGGGTATATAGTGAAGGACAGTCGGTTCGCTTGGGAGAATCCTGGCAGCATGGGTCGGTAGTCCTTGCCTGGGATAATGTGAGGCAGGGAGCGGTGAATCCTCAGGATGGTCACAATGTAGTACTCCACGAATTTGCTCATCAGCTGGATCAAGAGGATGGAATAGCTGATGGCGCTCCAATCCTTGAAAAACGGTCGAGCTATGCAGCCTGGGCTCGTATTATGAGCAAGGAATATGAACAACTTAGGTCTAATGCAGAACACCATAAAAAAAGTGTTATGGATAAGTATGGAGCGACTAACCCTGCTGAATTTTTCGCCGTAGCAACCGAGACATTTTTCGAGAAGCCGAAACAACTACAGAAAAAAGCGCCTGATCTTTACGCTGAACTCAGGAGCTTTTATAATGTCGACCCAATTGAATGGTTACAGGGTATATCTTAATGCCTTGGCGGCTTGAATATCCTTATAATGCTATTTTTATAAATAAATATTACTGGAGATATAAATTTTGAACGACGTTATTCCTGCACAGGAGTTGGCTTTCCGGTGGGACAGGTGCAGAAACCTCCTTCATCATTTTATCCCTCAAGCTCAGGGAATCTTAGTATTCTCCCGTTTGAATATTTATTATTTCAGTGGTTCATTTGCCAGTGGAGTTTTTTGGCTGCCTCTCAGTGGTGAACCCGTCTTATTTTGCAGGCGTGGAGATGAGAGAGCGAAAATCGATTCACCTATAAATCATATTTACCCATTTAGATCTTATAGTGATATTGAAACAATTCTTAACGATTTGGGTTTTTCTTTGCCTAAACTGGTCGCCGCTGAGATGAACGGGTTATCGTGGGCCCTCTCAAAAAGTCTCGTCAAACACCTTGCGTCTCACCAGTTCCTGCCCGCAGATAAAATAATAAGCATGAGTCGTGCTCAGAAGTCAGGGTGGGAACTCAATATCCTGCGGGCAGCAGGCTCCAGACATGCAAAGTGTTTAACCACACTGCTGCCGACATTTCTTTATGAGGGAATAAGCGAGCTTGAGATATGTCATAAAATTTCAGAACTATTTTTTTCCGAAGGCCATCTTGGAATCTTGCGAATGGAAAATTATGGAGAGGAAGTATTCCTTGGACATATCTCGGTTGGAGACAGCGCCAATTATCCCAGTGTCTTTAACGGACCTGTCGGTCTTCGGGGTGTTCATCCGGCAACACCATATATGGGGTCAGCAGAAGTCAAATGGACAAAGGGTAAGCCTCTTACCATAGATAACGGGTTTACTCTTGCCGGTTACATAACCGACAAAACTCAGGTTTACTGGCTTGGAGATAAAGAAAATATGCCAGTGAATGCGATAAAGGCACATACTAAGACGGCTATAAGTAAGGATACATATTCTAACACCCTCCCCTTTGTCCCCTCCCCTCAAGGGAGGGGAGTTCGTCAAGTTCCCTCTCCCCTGGTGGGAGAGGGCAAGGGTGAGGGGGCATGTAGTCTTACTTATGCACTTCTTAGTAACTTTTGTATCGACCTGCAAGATCAGATTGTGGAATTTCTGAGACCGGGAACACTGCCAAGTGAGAGCTGGAACCACTGCCTTGCTAAAGTTGAACGCTCTGAATGGAGTAGTGGCTTTATGGGGTTGGGGAAAAATAAAGTGTTTTTTGTAGGGCATGGCATCGGGCTTGCAATAGATGAATATCCTGCTTTGGCAAAGGGATTCGATTTATCCCTCGAAGAAGGAATGACCCTTGCTGTTGAGCCCAAGATTGGTATCCCAGGTTTTGGAATGGTGGGAGTCGAAAACACTTTTGAGGTTACAACTGATGGCGGGAAATGCTTAACAGGTGAAACCTTCGATATAATATCTATTTAAAGCAAAAAGCATAACCTGCATTACATCAGTCTGCGAGAATCCCTTCATCTTTCCTTCACAATTTTCTTCTATCCTAAGATCAAGAATACAATTTAAAGGAGGCATCACATGAAAAAGGTATTAATCAGCTTAACAGTAGTAGCAATCCTTGCAATAGGAGTTGCGGTGTATGCACAAGGTTCTGGCTGGGGAGGAAATTCCGCATATCCGGGATACGGCTCTCACATGATGGGACAAGGGTATGGCGGACCTATGATGGGCTGGAGAGGCGGAGGCTATGACCAGAAGTATCTCGATGAAACATCCGGCGTAAGAAAAGAGCTGAACACAAAGAAATTTGAGTATTTCGAAGCCATACGGAATCCGAAGACAGCTCCCGAGACGATAACAAAGCTTGAGAAAGAGATCGGAGAACTACAAAACAAGCTCTACGCAAAAGCTCCGCAAGGAACAAACACAGGCTTTTCTATGCCCTGCTGGCAGTTCTAAGAAAAGCTCTCAATTCTTCATGGCGGTCAGATCCCCTCCTGGCTGCCTTTTTCTTGTATGACTCATTGCTCCAAGTGATTTGTTCCTTCCTGAACTGTGCGTGCGCAGCAGCGAGTTGAGTGCTGTTAAATTCTCTCGAAAATCAATATGGACAAAGTTCCTATAATATGCCAAGTTGGTATAATGAACGTTAGGCATAAAGAAGTCGCATGAAAAACA
>JAKLQR010000325.1 GCA_022013235.1 Thermodesulfovibrionales bacterium
TGCTATTTCAAGTTCTCCCTCATAATTTCCGTAGAAAGCGTTCAGAAAATCAGTAAGTTCCAGGGGTAATTTTTCTTCATTTATTTCATGCTGACCAAGAAGCATTTCAGTGTTTTCCATAAACGTTTGCCATTGATTTTCGTATTTGTTTTGAACAGCGCTGATTTTCTGAAGCTCTTCCTTTGTATATTTTTGTAAAAATAGTACGCTGGTTTTAGTGCCTGTATGGGGTTTAAAGGTGTTGACATTAAGCCCTACGACAGCAAGGATTCGTGCCTTTTCCATAATAAACTTCCGTATATATTCATCGTTGGTATTATTGAGCCTTCCCTGAGGAAGGACAATTGCCATTCTTCCCCCCGGCCTCAGAAAATTCAGGTTCCTTTCAATAAACAGGATGTCTCGCCCGATTTTAGAAACGGTTTTACCTTTTTTCTCTGCCAGAAGGTAGTTCTTTAAAATCTGCTTTTCTTTTATGTTTCCGGCAAAAGGAGGATTGGTAAGGAGAATATCGAAATCAAAATATTTATAGTTTTTCTGGTTGTCTTCATCTTTTGACCTGTCTGCAGGGAACCGTGTTAACATGGGGCGCAAAGCTGATTTACCCTCATCATCCCATGTTGATGGTTCAAGCGTATTCAGTTTATAAACATTGCTTTTACCGTCGCCTGCGATAAGGTTAATGGCCTTGGCGATTTTGACGGATCGGTTGTCAAAGTCAATGCCGAATATATTGTTTTGTGCGAATTCCCTTGCATGTTCAGGAAGCCCGGAAGGAGAGACCGGCTCGCCGGAAATATATTGAATGGTATGTACGGTAAACCCGCATGAGCCTGCTGCAGTGTCCACAACCTTTTCGTTCTCTTTTGGATTTAGCATTGATATGGCCATATCAATGACATGACGGGGCGTAAAATATTGACCTTTTGCTCCCTTTGCTACCTGAGTGACCAGATATTCAAAGGCTTCATCAATAACCTGAAGGTTGGAATTGAAAAGCTTTATGTCCTGCAGGAATGAGACGCATGTCTTTAAGTGGTTTGGTGATAAATCAATCTTGTCCATCGGATTGAAGACGCCCTTCCACTTGTTTATGGATTCCTTAAAAAGATTATTTATTTTTTCATAGAGTTCGCCGGGGGACTCGCCATATATTCTAAAGTAAATTCGCCCTTTCCTGAGCCGTATATTTTTAGCTGCCCATTCATCATAGAGCTTTGCGTAAATAAGCTTGAATACCTCTTCAAAGGCGTCAACTCCAGCATTGGCAAGAACAAGGTCTTCAAGGTCCTCAATAAGTTTTCTGAGAGAAAGCTTCTCTGTTACCAGTTTATTTTGAGCCGTGAGTTTTTCTAATGTCCATAGCTCTTTTATTACATCCTGTAAAGACTGATCAACCGTAGGAATATCGGAAATGTTTGTAAAAACATTTGGCTCCTCACGATGGAGAACAACCAGTTCGGTGCCATTTGTCCATACGCCTATCGGCGAGCCTTCAGCGTTGCAGTATGACCGGAGTTGCTCAATCCCATCTTTGCGATCCGGTTTTTTAACTTCAACGATAATATAGGGGTGTTCAAGGTCTTTATGGAGAACTACAATATCAGCACGCTTGTCGGAAATACCTGAACCGAACCAGACATCTTTCTCGACCTGAATACGCTCTTTTGGATAACCATATTGATTTATAAGCTTTTTAATGAAGAGCTGACGAACTATTTCTTCGGGTTTAGCAGGGCGTTCTCTATCTGAACCAAAGCATTTCAGATAAGGCTTGCCGTTTTTGTCATAAAGAGTAATAGAGGTAATTAGTTTCTTATCAAATAACGTCAGGCTGTGTTTTGTTTCTGAACTTTTGAATATTTCATTAATGCTGTATACGGGCATATGGACTATCTTTTCAGATTGGGTGTTCTTTCACCAAAAATCGCGGTGCCGATTCTTACTATCGTCGCCCCTTCCAGAATCGCAGCTTCATAATCATTTGTCATGCCCATCGACAATTCAGGGAGGTGATACCCTTTTTTTTCTGCTTGATCACGGCATTCCCTGAGTTCCCGGAAAAAAGGACGGGCTGTCTCCGGATTTTCAAAATAGGGGGGCATTGTCATCAGGCCTTCCAGTTTCAGGTTCTTCATTCCGGAAACCGCTTTGATTGTATCCATAAGGTCTTCTTTCGGAACGCCGTGCTTCGTCTCTTCTTCCGACAGTTTCACCTGGATAAGGACCCTCTGGATTTTTTCGGCCTTCATTGCATGCGTATTCACCTCCCGGGCAAGGCTGATTGAATCGAGCGAGTGGATGAGGTGAAACAGGTGAACAGCGGTCTTTGCCTTGTTTTTCTGAAGATGCCCGACCAGATGCCATTCGACCTCATAGTCCGCGCACTGCAGCCTGCATGCTTCGATCTTTTCCTGCGCCTCCTGCACCCGGTTTTCGCCAAGGACCCTTAATCCCAGATCGACTCCCTCCTTTATTCTCTCATAGGGCACGTTTTTTGTTACTGCTACAAGTGTTACATCGAACGGATTTCTTCCTGACCGGATTGCTGCCGATGAGATTTTCCGATAGACATTTTTTATCCTTTCAAGAAGAACGGAATATTCTATCTGGTTTCTGTTTTCGTCCATGCCAGTAAAGACCGGGAGAACCGTGCCATAGAATATAGTATCACAGGGTCGTAATGAAGTCATCAGGGGAAGTGTCGGCGGTCACGCATTCGACAGGGCTTCCTGATATTCTTCCCACAATTTTTCTTTGTCTGCGCCGGAATCGATGAAATCCCACGGGAAGATTTCTGACAGCCCTTTCTGCCTGAAAATGAAGAAGTCCTTATTGACCCCGGCGG
Source organism: Thermodesulfovibrionales bacterium (assembly GCA_022013235.1). GTDB lineage: Bacteria > Nitrospirota > Thermodesulfovibrionia > Thermodesulfovibrionales > SM23-35 > JAKLQR01. The sequence goes on from JAKLQR010000325.1 coordinate 2,849, forward strand.
CCTCTGCAGCCTTCATCCAATCCCGGACAGTGAGCATCTTCTCGATTGCCCTTGATACACGCCTGTCTCCCAGGGCAAAGAGACCCTGCATATATGCATATTTCGGAACATCGTGGAACACCCTCACGCCCCTGAGGTTCTTCAGCCCGTCCTTAATCATCTTCAGCCTTTTCTTGACCTCGCCAAGGTTCTCCATCGGATGCCACTGAAACGGAGTGAACGGCTTCGGCACAAAGGTGCTTATGCTCAGGGTGATGGTCCCCTTTGGTGAACCTTTCCGGATCTTTTCGGCAAGGTGAATGATCCCCTGGATGTCTTCCCTGGTTTCGGTTGGCAGTCCGACCATAAAATAGAGTCTCAGGATATCGATGCCTTGCTGAAACAGACGTTCCGAAGTGGAGAGGATATCCTCTTCGGAAACCTTCTTATGGATGACTTTTCTCAACCGTTCAGTTCCGGCCTCCGGAGCGATAGAAACACTCTGGTGTCCCTTCATCAGGCCGATGATTTCAGCGCTCTGTGAACTTGCCCTCAGGGAGGTGATGGAAAAATCCACTTCAGGGATTTTCAGAACCTCCCGTATGTATGGGTAATCCGACAGCGAGGGACCGATAAGTCCGATCCTTTTTGTATGAGCGAGCGCCGCCCGGATTTCGTCCTTCATGTCCTCAAGCGCTTTTTTCCTCGGCGGGTTATATATCCTCCCGGTGACACAGAACCTGCAGCTCCAGGGGCATCCTCTCATAGCCTCGATGAGATGCATGTCGGAAAATTCTGTCTCAGGAGTAATGATTGATGTGGTGATCTTCGGAGGCGACAAGTTTTTCAGATACTGCCTCCTGATTGTTGCAGGTACGCTGTCTTCAGCGGTCCGATTCGCGATTGACCCCACGGTATTATAGGAGACCGTGTAGAATTCAGGGACATAGATACCGTCTATTTTTACCGCCTTCCCGAGTAGTTCAGCTCTCACAGGGACGGATTTGTATATGGTGATGAAATCGGGGAGCATTTCATCTGCTTCGCCGACAAAACAGACGTCAAAAAAATCAGCGACCGGTTCGGGATTAAAAAAAGCACAGACGCCTCCCGCAATGAGCAGCGGATGACGTGCATTCCGCTCGACCCTGCGCAGCGGCAGGTTGGCCAGTTGGAGTATTTTTGCAACATTCGGGTAGTCATTTTCGAAAGAGAGGGAAAAAGCGACGATATCGAAACGGGTCAAAGGCCGTTTCGACTCCAGGCAAAAAAGTTCAGTGCGTGTCCTTGTGTATTCATCGATATCTCCGTCATCCGGGAGGAATGCCCGTTCACACACCACATCATGCATGCCGTTCAGGAGGCCATAAATTCCCTGAAAACCGAGGTTCGACATGCCGACGGAATATGTGTTCGGATAGACGAGTGCGATATTAATCCTTCCGCCCGGATCTTTGTGAACAGTCCCTTTTTCCTTAGAGAGCAAGGAATCTGTTTTTTCCTTCAGCCTGTAGCTCACAGCATCACCAGTATGCTCAGCATGGCGAGTGACCAGAGCATATCGAGGGGGAGATGGATCTCTGCGGTCGAATCGAAGAGAATATCGGCCCGTGCGGGGAATTCTTCGTCCTTTAGCCAGAGGATGAGGGTTACCGGTATCCTGGGCAGGGGGAAAAGTCTGACCGAGGCATCTCCATGTGTTTCAGTCTCTGCGCAGAGATCCCTTCCTTTTTGAAGGAAAGAGGAGGCATCCTCACCGTATTTTTTTGCGAGATTTTCGAGGGGGAGGGTGTGACTCCCCCTGAAAAAATGTTCCCCGCCTTGTAGGTTTTCCGGTTTTACGAGTTTTCCCGAACACGGGATATCCTTCGCATCGACGAGATACCACAGGCAGGAGTGGATAAAAAAATAACCGTATCGCTGAATCAGGTCCTCTCCTGTTCCGTCAAGGCTTTTGATAGTTTTTCCACGGGGATCAATAGAAAACTCGGTGCAGAACGATCTTGCCCGGTAATATCCGCCGGCCTGATCAAAGGATACGGTTCCGTTCCTGCATACTGCAGAAGGTTCAAGGCTGTTCAGAATCCCCCAGGCTTTTTCTTCTCCGGAAGAGGGCATATAAGATAATACCATACCCCGCGTATGTACACTGAAATAGGGACTTTGTCATGCTGCGTCTTTTATAACACCCCCTCCCTGACCCTCCCCCCTCAAGGGGGAGGGATTTATTCCTGGGTTCTTCATCCCTAACTTCAAAATTTTGCGGGTGAACCCTTATCAGATGTTAAAAGATTTGGATAAATGACTTTTTCTAAGGGTATACTATATGCATGAGATGTAAAAAGTGCAGTGGTGAATTGCGGCTCAGTATGGGCTGAAAGACGATTGCTTTTACCTGCATGGACTGCGGGAAAGCATTCAGCATCCAGGACTATGCGGATAAGATAGATGAAAAAACGTGGGAGCGGATATCACTCCGCTCCAGCGACAGGGCTTAATACCAGTTTGCTTGACCTTCTCCGGAAGGAAGACCTTTACAGTCTGCCCTCGCTTCTTAATTTGTTGACGGTCTCCTGGATTTTCGGGAGGACGGCCAGTGTTGCTTTTTCCCCCTCAAGGACCGCCTCATGTCTTTTTGTGAAGTCGGTTCCTCCGAGAGAACCCACCTTTGGTCTTATTACCACGTCCGCTTTCGTAACCTGGATCGCCGCAAGTTTTGCGTATATGATACTGACCGACTGGATGATCGTCTCGATCGTGCCCCTGGGGATTGTCGAATCTACCTCTCCTGAAATATCAACCGCGATAACAACGTCTGCGCCGAGTCTTCTTGCAGCGTCGACTGCAACAGGACTTGAGACGCCTCCGTCGACATAGAATTTTTTCGAAATCTCCACAGGCCTGAAGATGCCGGGAATTGCACAACTTGCCCTCACCGCGGTCCCTGTATCGCCGCTTCCGAATACCACTTCCTCCCCGGTTTGAATATTTGTTGCGACTGCGTAGAAGGGAACCCTCAGTTTTTCCAGGGGAGTATTTCCTGTCATGTGATTTATATACTTCCCGAGTTTCTCACCCTTGATAAAACCATTATCGGGAACTGTCAGATCGATGATGTCATCTTCCCGCAGATCGAAAGACAGCTTCTGGAGCTGGAATGCATTGAACCCGTAAGAATAAAGCGAACCGACAAAACTGCCTGCGCTTGTCCCGACAATCATGTGCACCGGAATCTGATTGGCATCAAGCACCTTCAGCACACCGATATGGGCAAACCCCCTTGCAGCTCCCGCACCGAGAACCACTGCAATTTTTGCAGGTTTTGGCGGAGGCTGTATTTCCCTAGCGCAGGAAAATACCAAGGCGAACACAAACAAAAGGAGGCATAATCGGAATGACTTAGTCATACTGTAAAAATACTCTCCATCCGGTATCTTTGTCAAAAGATTCTGTTGAAGTGACTGAATCATTTGCGGATTTTCGGATGAACATGGCAGATACAGTATTTTCACTCATTCTCGTCCCGATCCCGAAAGCATTCGGGACGGGACTCCGAGGGATCCCGATAAGAATCGGGATAAATCCGCGAAAATACTGTATCTGCCATGATTGGTATAAATTTTATCAGACCTGTCAAAAACAAGTATTTCAACCTGCGACAAACTAAGGGTATAGCTGGGTTTCCAAATCGAAATAAACTCCTTTTATTTCTCTGTAAAACTTTTTCTGACTTTGAATGGGATGGATGATACAATTTAGAGTACAATTGATAGTATGAACATTGTTTCCATAAAAAATTTGACGAAAACATATGGTGCCCTGACGGCTGTTGATGCCATTGACTGTCAGATACAGCAGGGTGAATGCTTCGGTTTTCTTGGGCCGAACGGTGCGGGAAAGACGACGGTGATGAGAATTGTTTCTTGTTTTATGCCTCCGACTTCCGGTGAAGTGACTGTTTTCGGGCTGAATGTGACTGAAAACCCGAGCTCAATAAAAGCGCGGGTCGGGGTCATGCCGCAAGAGGACAATCTCGATCCCGATCTTTCCGTATTCGAGAACCTGATTGTCTATGCACGATATTTTGATATCGGGAAGCAGGCTGCGACTCACCGTGCAGGGGAACTTCTTTCTTTCGTTGATCTGAAGGAGAAGTCAGACGTAAAAATAGAGCAGCTCTCGGGCGGTATGAAGCGGAAACTGATGCTCGCACGCTCCCTGGTCAATAATCCCGAACTGCTAATCCTCGACGAACCCACGACCGGCCTGGACCCTCACAGCAGGCGGTCCGTATGGGAAAAACTGGATCATCTCAAGGCACAGAATACCACACTGATCCTCACTACGCATTATATGGAGGAAGCGGAAGTGCTCTGCGACAGGGTTGCAATTATGGATATGGGGAAGATAGTAACAATCGATTCTCCACAAAAGCTTATGAGTATACACGGGGGAAATCTCGAAGAGGTATATTTGGAATTGACAGGAAAGGTCTTGAAGGAACAATTGTGAGATTTTATCAAGGCAGGATATGGTATTGTCGCTCATTCTCTTCTCGAAAGCTTTCGGGATTGCCTCTTTATTTTCAATTGCTGTCCTCGACTATCGGCAAAAGAAACCGCGACAATACCATATCCTGCCTTTCTTTATCTGCAAGTATAAAATGAATTTGAAACGGGCATTCAGGGTATGGCAGCGGCACCTCTCGGTCTATACAAAATTGTATAAATCGAGCATTGCGCTTAATTTTGTCGAGCCGGTACTGTATCTCGCAGCACTTGGCCTTGGCCTTGGAGCGTTCGTAAAGGAAATAAACGGCGTCGCCTATATTCAGTTCATCGCTCCCGGTATTATCGCATCTTCCTCCATGTTCGCCGCGATTTATGAATGCACGTATGCCACCTATGTGAGGATGACGTTCCAGAAAACGTTCGACGCCATACTCGCAACGCCGATCAATCTGAATGACCTTGTCGCAGGCGAGCTCATGTGGGGAGCCACGAAGAGCCTGCTCTACGGGACGATCATAATCATTGTGATTTCGATATTCGGCCTTGTCCGGTCACCCATGATTATTCTGGTTATCCCTCTGCTTTTCATCACAGGGCTGATCTTTGCCGAAATATCGGTCATGTTTACCGCTGTTATTCCGGGCATAGACTCATTCAACTATTTCTATACACTCTTTATGACCCCTATCCCATCTTCCGCAGTTTGAAAATTGAAA
>JAKLQR010000326.1 GCA_022013235.1 Thermodesulfovibrionales bacterium
CCAGAACAGCTAAGACTCGCGATTATCGGGTAAAGTCCGGATCGACGACTCTGAAAAGACCACGATAAAAGCGTATGCCTTGCCGTTCAACTTTTAGTACAAAAGGATTTGATTAAATGCTGTTGAAGAACCTGTTACAGAGCATAAAAACAAAAGGATGATCCAGTATTGATTTCCGAAGGAACTAGACGGAATTCTCAAACTACGCAAAAACGCGGACTCCTGTGAGTATGCGAAAGACAAATTTTGGTAGTTTCAAACAGCATTTCTCATTTATCGCTGTTTTCAAACACTGTTGACTTGCAGGTATTGTTTGTAGGATTATCTTCTCACAGGAACACGCGCTTCTGCATAACAGTTTAATTCTATGTGGTTCTCTTGGAAATCAATTGCTCGAGGATAAACTGTTTTTTCAAGTCTTGCCCTCTCTATCTAACAAGTAATCACACATCATCTGTGATATCATGAAAGATCATAACCAATGGAAAAAAGAAAAATAAAATTATCCATCGGGTTTAAATTCAAGGTCATCCTCGCCTTTTTCCTTTTTAATGCCACGGTGAGTTCGATTCTGTCCATTTCCGCTTACGATGTTTTACATACGACCATGCTCAAGGAAATCCAGGAACGAACAAAAAATATTGCTCAGCTTGGCAGCTATCTCATCGATAAACCAACCCTTAAAAGTTTGATACATAAAATGTCGCCTAAACTATCAGACCAGGAAGTGAGCGCTGTTGAACAATCTGCTGATTTCAAAGCCGTCTCGGTCCAGTTAAACAGGATACGGGATATTGAAATACGGCTCATACGTTATGCATATATCGTACGTCCGGCAGATGATGGAATCCCGCGCTACGTTGCAGATGCTGATAACCTGTCAGATTTAAAAAAATCAGACAGGCAGAAACACCCGGAGGAAATATCGCGTTTTAATTCACGGTTTGACGCATCGGCATTCCCTGTATTTCATCAGGCTGTACGTGAAAAAAAATATCTGGTCGAAAAGAAATACTTTTATGATCCTATTTATAAAGTAAACTCTATCACAGCCTATGCGCCCATCATGGATGACAATTCAAATGCGCTTTTAGCCGTCCTCTGCATTGATATTATAAATACCGATGTGGAAGCAGCATTGGGAAAAAGCCGGCCTCTCTCTCTGATAATCATAGGCATCTCCCTTATCCTGTCGCTCATCGTCTCCATTATCCTGGGGAATTATTTTGCAAAGGGCATTCTCGCCCTTGACCGCGTGGTCCGTCGATATGCTGAGAAGGATTTCGCAGTCCGTTCTACCATCAATTCCAATGATGAAATAGGGAGGCTGAGCTTTAGCCTCAACTACATGGCTGAAACAATTCAGAATTATGCCACGCAGATGGAAAATCTTCTGGATGCTTCCAGCCGCTTTGTGCCGAAAAAATTCCTGCAATTCCTGAATAAGGAGAGCATTACCAATGTCCGGCTGGGTGATCAGGTTCAGCGGGAGATGACCATCCTATTTTCGGATATCAGATCCTTTACCAATCTTTCAGAGGGCATGACACCCAGGGAAACCTTCAATTTCATTAACAACTATCTCAAGCGCGTTGGGCCTTCGATCCGCCTTTATAACGGTTTTATTGACAAATATATCGGTGATGGAATTATGGCGCTTTTCCCCGGTGATCCTGATGATGCGGTAATGGCTGCAATCGATATGATCAGGAAGGTACATGAGTATAATGAATCATCCGGTTACCAGCCGATTGAAATAGGTATCGGTATTCACACCGGTTTACTCATGCTTGGCACCATAGGAGAAGATGAGAGGATGGATGGCAGCGTGATATCCGATGCCGTAAATATCTGCTCGCGGATGGAAGGGCTCACAAAATTCTATGGGAGCCCGATCATCATAAGCAAAGAAACATTCGGAAAACTGAAGGACCCAGGAAAATATCATATCCGTTTTTTGGATAAAGTCAGAATTAAGGGGAAGAATATCCCTATTTCTGTATATGAAGTTTACAGCTCAGATCTGCACCATGTCCTTGAAAAAAAGAATATGAGCAAGGATGCTCTTGAGCATGGAATTGCATTATATTTCGAGCATAAACTCCATGAGGCGCTTGCGGTGTTCTCATTATTACAGAAAGATTATCCTGAAGACCGGATTATTGGTTTATATAGAACGCGGTGTGAAAAGCATATAATGCAGGGCATTCCGGATGACTTAACCGGGGACGAACTGCAGGAATAAATAGAAGGCATCAAATCACTCTCCATCCGATAATCATTAATTATTGCAACGGATTTGAGTTACGTACTTGCAGGCGGACTGAATAGAAATTGGAACAGACGTTAGAGTGATAGCTCTGCGGAAAGAAGTATTCAACTGAGTTGAAAAGCGAGCGGGATATATTTCTCCAGATATATTTCTCCATCTTGACAAAATTTCAAAGCAGGTATATTTTACTCTATGTTCGACAACCATTCACTTATAGGAAAACGACTTCTTTGGAATCCATGGCATATCTCTGCCGTGGCCGGGGAGGATTTCTATTAGCGGTTAGTCGGATTAAATAAGAAAACCTGAAGGCCACGGAATAAACCCCGTGGCTTTTTTATTTTGGAGGTGCGGCATGAGATGGGATGCGGAAAAATATGATGAGGTAAAAAGTCCGCAGGTTGATGCAGGGAGAGAACTTATCACTATGGCAAAGGTAAGGGATACTGATTCAATACTTGACATAGGATGCGGTACGGGCAAACTCACCGTCGCACTCGCACGCCTTGCATCAACAGGTGTTGTAAGAG
>JAKLQR010000327.1 GCA_022013235.1 Thermodesulfovibrionales bacterium
GGATGTACTGAAAAGGCAAACCTCTTTTCATGAAGTTAAAGAATGATCTCTGTTATTCTCTTCACCAGTATTTCTATATCCTTTTTCATAATAGTCCGCGCATCGAGTATCAGGGCGTCGTCCTTGATTCGCGCGATGATTGCAGGGTTCCCTTTTCTTAAGCGCTCTTCAAATTCGTTCACGGAAATGGTATCAGACTGAATTCCAACCGCATAGGTAGGAAGGTCCATTTCCGGCAGGGCTCCGCCTCCCGCTCTTGAGGAATCGGCTATCACCTGTATCACGGCATTTTTTATTTCTCTCTTCAACCGCCCGGCTATGGTCTTTGCACGCTTCTTTATCTCGTCAGGTTTCTGGAAGAGCATTCTAAGGGTAGGAATACGGTGGATCACCTCTTCTTCATCAATATATTCCGACAGGGTCGCTTCAAAACCGGCAAGAGTGAGTTTGTCTATCCTCACTGCCCTCGTGATGGGGTTTTTCTGAATCCGCTCAATATGTTCCTTCTTGCCGACAATGACCCCTCCCTGCGGGCCGCCGAGCAGTTTGTCCCCACTGAAGGTCGTAAAATCAACACCGGTCTTTACCACTTCCTGCACAGACGGTTCTATATGAACACCGTACGGCCTCATGTCAATAAGGCTCCCGCTACCCAGATCGAACATTACCGGGATGTTCCGGTCTTTCCCAAGTTGAACGAGTTCTTCGATAGAAACTTCATCCGTAAACCCCGTAACCCTGAAATTGGAGCGGTGGATTTTTGCAATAAGCGCAGTATGTTCGTTTATCGCTCTTTCATAATCATAGAGGTGTGTCTTGTTCGTCGTCCCCACCTCCCGGAGGATCGCTCCGCTTGCAGTCATCACATCGGGTATCCGGAACGACCCGCCGATTTCGACAAGCTCGCCCCGGGAGAGGATAACCTCTCTGCCTTTTGCAAAGGTGTTGAGGCACAGGAGAACGGCAGCTGCGTTATTGTTGACGACAAGGGCATCCTCTGCGCCGGTAACTTCCCTGAGGATCCTCTTCACATGGACATACCGTTTGCCGCGCCTTCCTTCGTCAATATCATATTCAAGGTTGGAATAGCTTTCCGAAACCCTCCTGATATTTTCGAGCGCCCGTTCGGAAAGCACTGACCGGCCCAGGTTCGTATGGATGACCACACCCGTCGCATTAATCAGCGGCTTGAGGCTGTATGAAGAGAGGGTATCGAGCATGCCCTCTATATCGGCGGCCATGGTTTCCCCGGAGAGATCAACCGTCTGTCCTTCTATGATGTTCTTTCTTCTGATATTGATCCCTTCACGGATTGCCTGGAGGACATACCTGCGGGGATAATGTTTCACCCATTCAAGCCCCTGTTCGCTTTTCAGGAACTCATCTACAGAGGGCAGGGTTGATAAAAGTTTTTGCTTTTCGTTCATGTGTTTTCCTATTATATCAAAACACTAAAATCAAAGGGTTTCTTTTGCTTAATTTTTGACGCCTCATGATATGTTACAATAAAAAATCTATGTTCCACGATATCCACGAAGAGTGCGGGGTATTCGGCATCTACGGTCATCCTGAAGCTGCCAATCTCACCTATCTCGGGCTCTATGCACTGCAGCATAGAGGGCAGGAGGGCGCGGGAATCTGCTCCTCTGACGGGAGGCAGCTTTTCGTCGAAAAATCCATGGGCCTTGTTGCCGACATCTTCAGTGAAAAGAGGCTCAGGCGTCTTCCCGGATACATGGCGATAGGGCACAACCGTTATTCTACCGCCGGCAGCAGCGTCCTCAAGAATGTTCAGCCCATTGTCGCGAATTTCGCTCTCGGAACGCTCGCTATTGCGCACAACGGAAACCTCGTGAGCGCACCTGACCTCAGGGCATCGCTTGAGGCGCAGGGGGCAATCTTCCAGTCATCTTCGGACAGTGAAGTGATTGTGCATCTCATAGCCCAGTCCAAGGGCGCGGACTTCTATGAAAGAGTCGCCCATGCGGTAACTCAGATCAGCGGTTCTTTCAGCATGCTGATTCTCAGGGAAAAAGAACTCATTGCCATACGCGATCCCTATGGAGTAAGACCCCTGAGCCTCGGTATGAAGAACGGTGCGTATGTAGTTGCATCAGAGACCTGCGCCTTTGATCTCATCGGAGCGACGTATATCCGCGACATTGAGCCCGGCGAAGTGCTCATCATCGGTGAACAGGGGCTTGAATCGCTCAGAATCCTGCACAGTCAGAGGAAGGCATTCTGTGTATTTGAGTTCATTTATTTTTCGAGACCTGACAGCAACATCTTCGGCGGAAAGAACGTGAACGAAATGAGGAAAGAATTCGGGAGACAGCTCGCACGGGAATCCCGTATTGATGCCGACCTTGTCATCCCGGTCCCTGACTCCGGCGTTCCTGCTGCGCTCGGTTTTTCCGAAGAAAGCGGTATTCCCTTTGACTTCGGGCTGATTAGAAATCATTATGTCGGACGGACGTTCATAGAGCCGAAACACAGCATCCGCCATTTCGGCGTAAAGATCAAGCTGAACCCTGTGCGGCAACTCCTCGAAGGGAAACGGCTCATCGTCATCGATGACTCAATCGTACGCGGCACAACCAGCAAAAAGATCGTCAAAATGCTCCGGGAAGGAGGACATGCAAAAGAGGTGCATCTGAAAATCAGCTCCCCCCCCACCATCGGCCCTTGTTTCTACGGTATTGATACCCCGACCAGAAGTGAGCTTATCGCCTCCACCCATCTTCTCGACGAGATCAAAAAATACGTAACGGCTGATTCGCTTGCCTATCTCAGTCTCGACGGGCTGAAGAAAATCGTGCCGAACTCGCATAATTTTTGTACCGCCTGTTTTGACTGCGATTATCCCATCAGTTTTCCCGGGGAACATCATAAACAGATGGAATTTCTGTTTAAATAAGAACCAATCTCTTGTTTGAGCGTATACTCAGAGACATATTCACCGTGAACCTCAGCGTGAAAAAACACGAACGGGCGCTTGTCTTCAACGACAGGGTATCCGGGAACGAAGAGGTGCATGAAGCTGATGGGGAACGAAGAGCAAAGCTCAGGAGTCTTGCAATCCTTGCAGCCGAAACAGGAAAGATTTTCTGTAAATCGGTCGTGCATCATGAATATAAGGCTACCGGCAGCCACGGGGCTGAACCTCCCCCGAAACTCTGGGAACTCGCCTTCGGAAAAAAACCTGTTGAACACTTGCAGCGCGAGAGGCTTCTCGGTCCCCTCCTGAAAAAAACGGCTTCTGATAGTGCCATACAAAAGGCGGAGCAGATCATCAAGCGGTACAAGAACCATACGGTTGACTGCGTGGTTGCGCTCTCAAATTTTTCAACGAGTCATACCAGGTTCAGAGACTTCCTCACAAGAGTCTGCGGGTGCAGATATGCGAGCATGCCTCTCTTTGACGTCTCCATGCTTGAAGGCTCTATGAATATCGACTGGAAGGCACTTGCGAGGATAACGAAAACTCTTGCAGGTATCATAGACAAAGCCGAACATATTCATATAAAGACACCGAACGGAACATCCCTCTCTCTCTCA
>JAKLQR010000328.1 GCA_022013235.1 Thermodesulfovibrionales bacterium
CTAAGACGGTCATTAGTAAGGCGACGTTCTTATCGCTCTTTGTCATTGCGGCTTGTCCGCAATCCTTCCGGGTTTTCAGAAAGATTCCCGACAAGCGGGAATGACATCGATGTAGCTTTACTTATAGCCGTCTTAGTATATTAATGCTGCCGGTGAGATTTGCCCTCTCTGTCAGAGAGGGCAAACTATGAGCAAAACAGCATAGGGCCCTGTAGTTATAAGATATGACACCCTGAAACAGAGCGGTAAAATAAATCAAACGCTAAATTTACTGTCCTTGTGCGGGTAATCCGCAGGCTACTTTTTCGTGGCAGATTTGTCAATCAGCTCAATGAGTGCATCGGCTTCTTTGTAGCCGGGAACAAGGATGCCATTCGGGAGAATAATTGCCGGAGTACCGGTAATGCCGAGTTTTTCGGCAAGTTGTATATTCTCGTCGATGACCTTCGTTTCACACTTCGGTTTGGCTATCTGTTTTTTGTCAAACACATCGTTGAGAAGGGCAAGCGATGATTTTTCGCAGACAATAGCCTTTGCCTTGTCATACGCATCGGGATGCATTTTCAGGGGGAACAACTTTACGAAGAAAACAATGTCTTTCCGTTTTTCTATTACCTTCTTTGCCTCCTGATGCAGTTTCACGCAATAAGGACAGTCGGGGTCGGTAAACACGATAACCCGGTTTGGCGCATCTTTTGCGCCCATCACCACGGCATCATCGAGAGGAACAAGCGAAAGGTCGACCTTATTGAGTTCATTGAACCTTTCCTGCGTCAGATTTGTTTTTGCCTGTAAATCGATAATGGCCCCTTGAACCATGTATTTTTTTGAAGAATCAATATACACGATAGCCTTTTTGCCGTTTGACTCGACCGCAACTTCCCATAGACCCTCGACAGCGCTTGGTCCGACCTCAAGAACTGTAATATTCGGCGCAAGTTCTTTCAGCAATGTCATTGCTTCGTCTTTGCTGAGACTTGATGAAGCATCTTTCTTGTCGGCTGAGCAGGAGAGCGCCGGAAGCGCAAGGATGCACAATGCTAAAATAATGAGAGAAATGAAATTATTCTGTCTTCTTGCCATAGTTACCGCCTTCCTTGGTTTGACTTTATCAGCATATTTAATCAAAAAACCGCCGGAATAACGATATCCCGGCATACTTTTTCCGCACGTAGTGCCTATATCTTAAAACAAAAGTTTCCCATTTTCAAGAGAACCTCGAATGTGTCCATACTTAAGTACTGTTAAAGTTCTTTCATTTTCTCTGCCTGATAGTAGGCGATGAGATGTTCGATTATTTCTTCAATATCCCCTTCGAGCACCCGGTCGAGTTTGTGAAGAGTGAACCCTATCCGGTGGTCGGTAACACGATTCTGGGGAAAATTATACGTTCGTATCTTTTCGCTCCTGTCTCCGGTGCCGACCTGGCCTTTCCGTGCGGAAGCCCTCGCTCTTTCCTGCCGCTCCAGTTCGTTCTCATAGAGTCTCGAACGGAGGACCTTCATGGCCTTTTCCTTATTCTTAATCTGAGACCGCTCGTCCTGGCATTGTACAACGAGCCCGGTTGGAATATGGACAATCCTGACGGCTGAATAGGTAGTGTTCACACCCTGGCCTCCTGGTCCGGAAGAGCAGAAGGTGTCTATTCTCAGGTCTTTTTCATCAATCCTGATATCAACTTCTTCAGCCTCCGGGAGAACCGCGACCGTCGCAGCTGAGGTATGAATCCTTCCGGAAGCCTCGGTAAGCGGCACTCTCTGGACCCTGTGCACCCCGCTTTCGTATTTGAGTCTGCGATAGGCATTTTTCCCCTGTATCGAAATGATCACTTCCTTGATGCCGCCGAGTCCGGTAGCGTTCATATCGATTGTTTCGACCTTCCACCTTTTCTGTTCGGCATATTTCAGGTACATCCTCAGGAGATTGGAGGCGAATAAGGCTGCCTCTTCCCCGCCGGTGCCTGCGCGGACCTCAAGCAAGACATTCCGCTCATCCCGCGGGTCTTTCGGAAGAAGCATGATCTTGAGTTCTTCCTCGATTGAAGGCTTTCGTTCCCTGAGTTCATTCAGTTCAGTATTCGCGAGTTCACGGAGATCTTCATCTTCTCCCTTGAGCATCTCCTCGGTTTCCTCGATACCGGAGAGAATTTTCATGTATTGCCTGATCTTCCCGACCAGGGGCTCAAGCGCTGACTGTTCCTTCGAATATTTCTGAAGTTCAACATGGTTTGAGAGAACTCCGGGATCCATAAGGAGGTTGGTCAATTCCTCATATTTGTCCTCTATGGCTTTCAGCTTCTCACGCATTTGGTTCCTCGATTATCAGCACTTCTTCAAGCGCCCTCAGGGCAACCTCGATCTGGGCTTCGTCGGGCTCTCTTGTGGTGAGCCTCTGCAAAAAAAGCCCGGGGAGTATCAGGAAATGCATGACCGCATTCTGTTTCATGCGCGCGGAGAGTTTCAGGAATTCATAGGAAAGGCCTGCAATGAAAGGGATGAGGACGATGCGCGAAAGAAATTTATAGAGGAACGACCACTCCTGTGGTATGAGGGAGAAGGTAAAAATGCTTACCACCATTACTATAAGGAGGAAGCTTGTCCCGCACCGGGGATGGAGAGGGCTGTTCCCTTTGATATTTTCGAGGGTCAGCCCTTTTCCGCTTTCGTAGGCATGAATAACTTTGTGCTCTGCGCCATGGTATTCGAAAATCCTTCGCATGTCTTTCCACATTCCGACGGCAATAATGTAGAGGAGGAAGACGAGCACCCTGATAATTCCGTCCACAAGATTGAAGTAAAATGAACTTCTGTCAACAGCGGCAAAGATGATGCCTAAAAGTTTGGTGAGATATAAGGGAAGCAGGATGAATAATGCGATGCCAAGAATGAGCGAGAACCCTATAGTCAGTGCGAGCGTGAGGGGACTCAGATTCTCGCCGCTCTCTTCTTCATAGGCTTTATTTGCAGAGAATTCGATCGCCTTGATACCGAGGAAGAGCGCATGAAACAGGGCGATGAAGCCACGGATGACAGGGAGTTGCAACAATTTGGGAAGTTCGGAGAGGCGCTCCTTTTTTACGTGGATATCCCCTTGAGGGCCTCTTACGGCAACGGTCCAGCCTTTTCTTCCCTTCATCATCACACCTTCGATAACTGCCTGTCCGCCAATATTTTTCATGGGTATGAGTTCAAAAAAAAGTCGTTAGTCATATTCGGATGACTAACGACTTTTTTCCTGCCTCTATTTACTTTCCCTGGCCTGCCAAAGCGGATTTTGCGTATTTTTTCTTGAACTTCTCGACCCTTCCCTCAGCGTCAACGATCTTCTGTTTCCCGGTAAAAAAGGGATGGCATTTCGAACAGATGTCCACCTTGATGTTTTGTCTTGTTGACTGCGTCTTGAATGTCTCGCCGCAGGCACAGGTTACTGTGACCTCTTTGTATGCGGGATGAATACCTTCTTTCACCGTTTTTCCTCCTGAAATGAAGTTAAATTTTATAATAATCTATTTTCTATCTTTTTATCAACATATTCTGTTGAAGTTGTCAAGGCAAAATGAAAATGTCCGGTTTTCAGCAAAATA
>JAKLQR010000329.1 GCA_022013235.1 Thermodesulfovibrionales bacterium
ACTCGGCAAGGGCGCCTTGGGCGGTTTCACGCTACAGCCGTTCGATCTCGGCTTTGTCGCCACCACCGCGCCGGCTGACATCGACTCCTTGCTGCTGACGGTGATCGCCTTCGAGAACATCTCCCCGCTCCAGCACCCGTTTCCTGATATGGTCCATATCCTCAAGGAGCTTCATTCTCCCGTTGTACCATATCTCACTGATATCTATTTTTTCTCCCATATATCCAAGCCCTCCGGTATGGTCGGGGTGGACATGGGTAAGCACAAGTGCGTCAACCATCCTTTTCCCCCTGTACCGGAGATAGGAGACCGCCTCTCGCCCGCTTTTCCCTGTGTCAATGACAATCGTTTTCGCGTCCGGCAGTTCAAGCACAGCCGAATCTCCCTGCCCCACGTCGAGGAACGTGACCTTCATCCCGTCCCTTCCTGTGAGAGAGAGAAGCCCGTAGAGCAGGAAAGGGATGAAAGGGAGTATGAGCAGGCATCTTCTCTGTTTAAAAAAAAGAACCACCACAAACCCTGCATAAAAAAGGAGGAGAAGGACAGGAGGGAAAGCCGGCACCGGGATATCTGCGTAGGGTATCCGTGCAGTGAGTTTCACAAGAGAGAGCACAAATCCGGTGACCGGTGCAAGCACCGGAGCAAAGATGAAATTCCCGGTGACAGGGAACAGGAACGCTGAGAATACCGAGAGAGGTATGATGAGAAACCCGATAAGAGGTGCGATGAGGAGATTTGTTGCGGGCGCGATGATTGAGAAATAATGGAAATGGTATGCCACCAGCGGCGCGGTGCCGATGGATGCTGCCAGGGTAATCATTGCGGCGTTCCTGAGAGAACGGAACGGCTTTTTCTCCTCCTCTTCTTCTCCATGCCCGCCCGTCTTCATGGAAAACCCTATACACAATACCGCAGTGAATGACAGTTGGAATGAAACGCTGTAAAAGGTTTCGGGGTTCCAGACAACAAGGAGGACCGCTGCAAAAACCAGGGCGACGAGCCAGGAATTCTTTTTCCCGATAATCAGTCCCAAAAGGAAAAGACTGATCATTATGAAAGACCGTATTGCAGGGATGCTCGCCCCTGAGATGCCGAGATAAGCGAGGACGAAAGGGAAGCAGAGAATCGCAGCCCCCTGGGAAGGGGTTAGAAAGAGGGTTATCCGCTGCAGTACTCTATAGGGCAGCAGGGTGATAAGCATGCGGAACAGGGTATAGAGAACAACAGAGAAGAGACCGAAGTGGCTTCCTGAAATACTAAGGATATGGGTAAGGCCTGTCGTGTTAAAGGCATTCCTCACCGCTTCGTCGATGAACGCCTGTTCTCCTGTCGTGACCGATGCAAGAAACGCCCCTGTATCCCGATCGAATCTTCCCGTAAGGTATTCATTAATCCGGTACCGGAACTCCTGTATATGCGCAAAGAGCGGCTCCTTTGTGCTTCCCTGCCCGGAGATGCCGGCAAGATATGCAATCAAAGGCTGTTCCCCGTATTCACCGGGATTCCGGTGCGCTCCAATACCGGAGAACCGGATTTCCGCGAGATATTCCGTATATGGCCTGGAGCCTTCACCGGCAAGTATCATGATTTCCTTTCCCGTGAGCGCGTGGGCCGGTTCACCGGTGCGTTGATTCTCTGCCCGCTCTATCAGAAAATTCTGTCTGATCAACCCGCTTTTTGTCCTGACGGGAAAGGTGGTAAAAATCCCCTGTGCAGAATACCGGTCATTGCCGCAGGGTATTTCAACAGCGGGGCCGCATCGTATGAACGCATAGAGAATCCCGGCGATCAGAAAAGGGACGACAAGATATCTTCTTTTTCCGAGGAGGGCAAGGACGATAAAGAAAAGAATAAATACAGCTGCATAAGGGAAATATGCAAACAGGGAAAACAGCAGAACACCGGCAAGGAATGCGAGGAAACAATGCATCAGGTCATCTTTGCTTTAATAACCTCCGCAATGTTACTCCCGAGTTTTTTTATGAGTTTCAGGTCCTGGCCTTCCAGCATAACCCTTATTTTCGGCTCTGTTCCGGAAGGTCTCACCAGTATCCGTCCCATCCCCCTCAGCTTCGCCTCCGCCTCTTTTATTTTCTTCTCAACTTCGGGGATGGATTTAATCTCGCGTTTCTGCTCCACCTGGACATTGATCAGTATCTGGGGGAACAGCTTGATCTCTGCGGCAAGCGCTGAAAGGGTCTTGTCCCTTTTTTTCATGAGCGAGAGGACCTGCAGTGCGGTAATCGGCCCGTCGCCCGTCGTATTGTGGTCAAGAAAAATAATATGCCCGGACTGCTCGCCTCCGAGGTTGTAACCGCCCTCGATCATCTTTTCTACCACATACCTGTCTCCGACCCTCGTCCTTATCAGCCGTACGCCGTTTTTTTCAAGATACTTTTCCAGTCCGATATTGCTCATTACCGTCGCCACCACGGTATTCTTTTTCAGCATTCTCTTCCGTTTCATCTCAACCGCCCACATGCCCATAATTCTGTCACCGTCGACAATATTCCCCTTTTCGTCGCAGAAGATCGTTCTGTCCGCATCTCCGTCGTGCGCAATCCCTAGATGCGCTTTATGGAGCTTTACTGCCTTCCGGAGATTTTCGATGTAGAGAGCACCGCATTCTGCATTGATATTCACACCGTCAGGCCTGTCATGGATCGAGATCACCTCAGCTCCCAGTTCCCGGAACAGCCATGGCGTAGTTTTGTATGCAGCGCCGTTCGCGCAGTCGACCACAACCCTGATGCCCTCAAACGTCATCCCTTTCGGTATGGTGGATTTGATGTATTCTATGTATCTGCCTGTCGCGTCGTCGAGACGGTATGCCTTGCCGATCTCCGCCCCTTTCACCCGTTTCCGGGAAAGCCCGTCATCAGTCACAAGCCCTTCGAGCTTCTTTTCGACTTCATCAGGGAGTTTGAACCCCCTGGATGAGAAGAACTTGATGCCGTTGTCTTCAAACGGATTGTGTGATGCAGAGATCACAATGCCTGCATCCAGCCGAAGGGTCCGGGTGAGAAATGCGATTCCGGGGGTCGGAAGAGGGCCGACGAGCGTCACGTTCATTCCCATCGAGCATATCCCTGACGTAAGCGCGCTCTCAATCATGTATCCCGATAACCGGGTGTCCTTGCCGATCAGGATCATATTCCTTCCGCAGGTATGCCTGAGAAGGTACGCGATCGCCATCCCGACCCGCAACACTGTTTCCGGGGTCATCGGATATTTATTGACCGTCCCCCGTATCCCGTCAGTCCCGAACAGTTTCATTGCGCTTTCAGTCCTATCGTCAAATTGATCTCAACCGTATCATTTTTTGCCCGTATTTTTCTCCCCGTTAAATCAAGCCTTACCGACTGTTTTATCGTCTCATTGATGCCGGTGATATCGAAAGGTTCCGTCTTGATCACATTGATCCGTGCCGTTTCAGACTGTATGCCCTCTATCACTACTGTCTGCGGTTCTGCCGCAATCGATTTTATCACATATCCCCGTGCAGGCTGGCCGACTACAACCGGAATTACCCTCACAACCCGGGTTTTCGTCTCTTCGAAGGTAATCCGCACACTTGACGGATTGATGTTCGTTACCGTTACCGTATTGGGCAGGAGAACGTCACCCCTGCTTATATAGTATATGCCTTCTCCCTTTTTTGCCTTGCTGAGGTCGACAGAAACCCTGATATCCGACGACTTGAGGAACTGCATGAACCGCTCCTGTCCCCGTATGTTCAGGTCAATAGTCTTCGCG
Organism: Thermodesulfovibrionales bacterium; assembly: GCA_022013235.1. Lineage (GTDB taxonomy): Bacteria > Nitrospirota > Thermodesulfovibrionia > Thermodesulfovibrionales > SM23-35 > JAKLQR01. Next base: position 3,757 of record JAKLQR010000329.1, read on the forward strand.
GAATTATTCACCATTTCGAGCCCTGCAGGGATATTTTTGAATTCAATAGGCACATCGAGGGACATTTCCGACTGTCCACGGGACGTCACGAAAAGCCATAACACGATAGAGAGGAGCACCGCGACAATTTTCAGTCCAACATTATGGAACAACCATTTCCTCATTTCTTTTCCTTTGTGGTGAAGAGGTCCGTGAGGATATCCCTGAGCGTTCCCATGTCAAGGGGC
>JAKLQR010000330.1 GCA_022013235.1 Thermodesulfovibrionales bacterium
AATTCACAGACCCTGATACTGAATTCAATAATTACAGAATAGACACCCGTATGGACACGATAGACTGGCAGAATAATTTTTATTGCTCGGAGGGGTATACTGTGACTGCGGGTGCGGAATTCAGAAATGAAACAGGAGAAAATAAAGGCAATTTTGACGAATCTCTCACGAACAAGGCCCTGTATCTGAATAATGTAATAAGACTTTTCAACAGGGATCTTGTTCTGAATGCCGGGCTGAGATACGATGACCACGAAACTTCAGGCAGCAAGACAACCTACAGGATCGGTGCACTCTACTTTTACAGACCCTTTGCAGTCAGAATACGGAGCAGTTACGGAACAGGGTTCAGGGCGCCGACATTAAACGAGTTGTTTTTTCCTTTCTATGGGAATGTACACCTGAAGCCTGAAAAAAGTACCTCATGGGAAATCGGTGCAGAAAAAGATATTATTCCCGGGAAGGTGACAGTGTCACTCACGTATTTTGACCAGAAATATAAGAACCTGATACAGACAGACCCGGTCACCTGGTCTGCGGCAAATATTGCCGAGGCAGAGATCAGGGGAGTCGAGACGAATGTCTCGGCTTCCGTGACAGAAAATATCTCCATAAAAGCGGGATATACGTATCTTGACACAGAGGATAAAACTACCGGCCAGGTGCTGACACGGCGTCCGAAAGATAAAATAACTGTTTCCTCTCAGTTCTCAACTGACGAAATCAGTATAATGCTCAGTTATATTTTTGTCGGCAAGCGGTACGATGCCAGTGTAGAAAGATACCTGCCGTCGTACTCCCTTGTCGGTATGAGCGGTTCCTACAAGGCGGGCAAAAGGCTCACCTTCTTTGGACGGATCGAAAACCTCTTTGATGCAGATTACGAAGAAGCAGGCGGGTATAATACTCCGGGATTTTCAGTCTACGGGGGGATGAGGGTTTCACTCTAGCCCAATTATCATTCCATAACTATTCATGATAAAACAGGGGATAGAGTATGAGCGAGAATACTCTATCCCCTGTTTATATTTTCGATTATGCTGACCACCATGTCACTCACCCTCTTATCGAACAGTATCTCCGCATGGTTCAGACCGAACAGATAGTGCTCATGACACCAGGGAAGCTCTGAGCTTTCCGCAGATACCAATCCGTCCCCTTTCCCCTTTTTCATCTCTTCCGGAAAGAGAGTGGCCGGGATAATCTTTTCAAAAATATCCGGGACAGCAATGCCGGACAGCGTAAAAAGGTTCGGGCTCGTTCCCCCGACGGATGCGTAGTATACACCCTCCATCGGACCGTCATTCAAAGACTGAAAAAAAGCCGATTCAGGAAGAAGCTCCCTGAGAGCCCTGCTCCTCAGGAATTCAAGGACTCTCTGGAGAGCGAACCTGAGGGTTCCTTTCTCTCCCGTCGGAATTACAGGGGCCAGCCATGCAGCCAGGGGTGAAACATACCTGGCCATCCCGGCGACAGTACTGCCATGATGGGGAGTAGCAAGAGTAATCAGTGCCTGTACCGGTTCGTCTGTGCCCGCAAGATATTTCCTCGCGATCAGCCCTCCCCTGCTGTGACCTATGAGGAGTATCGGCCCATGGTCCATTCCACGGACTATCCTGATCACTTCCTGTAATTCCTGAACTGCCGGACCGATAGGCCCTGCTGGTCTCTTCTGGCTCCAGGTCACAACCGTATACCCCTTCTGCCGCAAGATATCAAAGAGTGTTCTGGCAGCTCCGGGGTCCTCATCCGGGAAACATTTCTTCAAAAGGACTTTCAGCGGGAACATCCCCCCGAGAATCCTGGCATTGGAGGGGTTGACCCATATGTTCTTATCCATTCCAAGGCCATGAATAAAGAGAATGGCGGGCTTACTGACTTCACCCTGATATGCGATGATATCCAATTTCATAGACTATGCCTTTCCCCATTACCCTTAACCAAAAATACATTTGTAGAATGCAGATGGTGTGAAATAATTTTTTTAACAATATCTGCATCAACCGGTATTACTGACCAAAGATAAGCTTGACCGGAAGTCTTCCATGAAATCCACTTTTCCCTTCGAGACACCTGATGACCGCATGCTGAGCCTGTGCTGAAACATCATACGCAGCGATGAGGATATCTGCATCCCTGAAATGCCTGAGCACATAAGGACTCCCGAACGAGAGAACGACGGAACGCTTTGCTCTCCCTGAGAGCTTGCGAATAAGGGATAGTTCCTCCTCATGAATGCCGGAACTGCCTTTCCAGGCAGCGACACTGGTAAAAATGGCAAATACTGCCACTTCATTGTGAACGTGTCCCTGCAAATCATCTGTCCGAAAGAGAACCGATGATTTGCCACAAAAATTCCGCAGAGGAGAATCCGGGAAAAACGATGCATCTCCGCAGAACAGAACGGAAACCTTCTCTTTCTGTGAGAGTGGAAGCACCCCTGGTGTATCTTTCACAAGAGTAATCGACATCTCGAATATCCGCGCCGCAAGCGCCTCATTGCTTGTATACTCAACATCCGGTTCGGTGCGCTCCTCAATTTTCTTCTTGTGCCTGAGGATACGGCTTACCGCGGTGTCTATCTGCTGCTCCGAAATATCCCCGGCCTCGATCGCACGGACGATCTCCCTGACAGTCTGATCGGGATCAGGGGGATGAAGCAGAATATCGACTCCTGCATTGATACACTGCACGGGAACGTCGCCGTATCCTTTAAGGGCGTGCATATTCAGGGCATCTGTCATAACAAGCCCTTCAAACCCCAGTTGTTCCCTCAACAACGCAGTAACGACCGGCCTTGAAAGACTTGCAGGTCTGTCATCAAAGACCGGCGCCCTGAGATGTCCGATCATGATACTGCTGACATCGGCGCTGACCGCATGCTGAAAAGGCAGAAGATCCACAGCCATGAATTCTTCCGAAGATTTTCTGATAACCGGAAGACTGATATGTGAATCTACGGCAGTGTCTCCATGACCCGGGAAATGTTTTGCGCAGCTGAAAAGTCCTTCCCTTTCAAGCATCCTTATCGCGCGCGAACCAAACAACGCGACTGTTTCAGGGCTGTCAGAGAAAGCCCGTGTACAGATGATGGGATTGTCCGGATTCTGATTGACATCGAGCACCGGTATGAGCGGCATATTGATTCCGACTGCTTTTGATTCCCGGGCAATCTCTTTCATCGCACGATCAAACAGGATTTCTTCTTCAGCATTGCGGATATCGAGTGCTGCCGCCAAAGCCATTTGACAGGGGAATAGGGTAGTGCCCCGAATCTGCTGGCCCGTGCCTCTCTCGATGTCAGAGGCAATAAACAACGGGATATCTGCCCCTGGACGGAGAGTCCGGAGAAAGCTCCTGACTGCCTCTCTCGTTCCACCGAATATGATGAATCCGCCAATCCCCTTCTGTACAAGGGCCCGGATTTTCTCCTCACATGCACTGTCCCCGATATTGTCACCATCAAGCCTGCCGATGACAAGCTGGTAAATCTTTTTTCCTAATGTGCCCGGTGCAGTGCTCATCCTTGTATCATGCAACTTCTGTCTCCTGTACTCTGCTCTCGACAATCAACTGATATTCAATTATGATTATAATATGTTTTTGCTTGCAATTTATTGATATCCGGGTATAAATTTAATGGCTTATTCCAAAAAGCGATTTTCTGAATAGGGGCATTTCATAATGAAGGGGAAAAAAATCCTTCTGGTAGAAGACGACAAACTGCAGGCAAAAATCACCGGAGAGTATCTTGAATCGGCCGGATACGATGTCATCCTCGCAGACAACGGCAAATCAGCAATCAAATCCGTGAAAACAGAATCCATCGACCTCGTCATTCTCGACCTCGTTTTACCGGATATAAACGGGAACGAAGTCTGCCGCTGGCTGAAGTTAAATGAAGATACCCGCGGCATTCCGATTATTATGCTCACTGCGAAAGGATCTACCATGGATAAGGTTCAGGGGTTGCATGCGGGCGCCGACGACTATCTGTCAAAACCATACAATGAAACTGAACTGAATGCGCGGATATATGCTTCTCTGCGGACAAAAGCCCTGCAGGACGAATTGAGAGCAAAAAACCGTCAGCTTGAAGAAGTCCTCTCAAAGGTTGAAGTTCTTGCGAGTACCGACCCGCTG
>JAKLQR010000331.1 GCA_022013235.1 Thermodesulfovibrionales bacterium
AGCCATCTTGATGCTCTTTGAGTTGAATGCAACATCAGCAATTAGCAGTTCAGGAGAGATGACAGCGACACGGGCATAGCCGAGGGTATTGATTGAAATACTCAAAGTAATCTCATGAACAAAGCAATAGTCTCAAGTGGGCAGGAGTTCATAACAGGCATGCACCCCAGCAGTTCTGCCGCAGTATTCTGGGCGGCCTCTATTATCAAAGGTTAAATCATAGAGGAAATCACGGCTTTCTGAATCAAGGCGTCGGTCTGCAATGGCATCCCAACGCAGGTGTAGATTTTTCATTTCCGCACCATTTTCCATCGCCGCGCCTTTAAACCGGGCATTGAAACCAGTCCTGGTGGCAAGCCGTACAAATTCTTCAACCCGGTATGCCTTGCTGATGGGACACGTCGGTCCATCCGTGTTGACTCGGAAAACATCTTCCCTGGACCATCCACGGTATCGGGAACTTCCTTCCAGCAGCATTTTTATATATGCGACATAGAGGTGCATAAAGACTGATTCGTAGTTATAGATCATTACATTTACTTTTCCGTCAAGTTTCAGTATCCTCCTGAATTCCTTCAGGATAGATTCTGGATCCTCAGTGTGATGGAGTACACCGGAGCAATGGATTAGATCTACAGATGCGGAGGGTATAGGAATACCCCCCCCCGCATTCACCAAAATAAACTCAACATCTAACCCATGGAGTGATATGCGTGACTTGGCCTTTTCCAAAGCAGTTGGCGAAACGTCAACACCATATAGTTTAGCAGTTTTACTATACAACCCCAAACCAGCCAACTCGATGCCCGGACCGCATCCATAATCCATGACCACTTTGCCGTCATGCCCGGGAAAAGGCATTAATTCCTGGGTCCCGAGGTATATCTTGTTTCTCCAATCGATGAATCTTAGTGATTCCTCTCGGTCCTCTATTGAAGGCGAAAAGACGTGATGTTGCGTCCAGTAATCAGAAACGCTCAGCCCTGCTCTGGGGCTTCTCATTCGTTGATAAGTGACCCTAATGAAGCGCCACATTGGTGCGGGCATTATCGTTTTTATTAGTGATCGAATGCTCATACGGCCTGCCTACCCCCCGATCCGAACAACGGTTACACCAGCTCTGTCCGGGATGTAACGCCACGGATCAAGCACCACCGAACCTTGTGGAAACACGAATTCCCCAAACTCAGGATGTTTAGTCCCGATGAAATAAACACCCTTGGTGAATGCGGGCGCTGTTTCATCCACCCAGGGGTCATACATGATAACATCATGGCCACGCTCAACCAGGATATTTTTCAATAGGATTGAAGGGCTACCAACCTGTATATTGGTTTCAGGTTTAAAGGATTTACCAAGAATATAAATAGCATCCTCCGCCTGCCGGTGTTGCTCAATGAGATCAGCTAACCAGTCTGTTTGACGCTCTCGCTGCATCATAATGTTTTCAAACCAGTCCATGCTAATGTCAAGCTTACGGGCAAGCCAAGATAGGGCAATGTTATCCCTGGGGTGACAACCTCCGCCATCGCCCATTCCGCCGCTGAAATAGGAATTGCTTATAATTCTGCGATTCCCCAGTTTTAGTGCGTTTGTCACATCATCGACATTGGTGCCCGGAAGTTTATGGCACATCTCCATCAACGTATTGACAAAGGCAATTTTGGTGGAAATAAATGTGTTGTAAGCGACTTTTATTAGCTCGGCACTTTCAATCGATGTCTTGTAAAACGGCGCATGATGTATTGTCCTGTAGAACCTCTCCGCCTTTGATGATGCAGTCTCATCGTCAACACCAAAAAGAACAAATTCGGGGTGCAGGAAGTCACGCATGGTTGTTCCCATGGCTATGAAGAATGGGTTATAACAAAGCTTGGTATGCTCTCCCAACAATGGTTTGATCTCTCTACGAATGGTTCCCGGCAAAACTGTAGAAATGATCACAACAACTTTATCCTTCCCCTGTTTCTCAATCTCGTCTGACAATGTCCTAACCCCGGCCTTTAACCAGGTATAGTCAAAATCAATCCGTTTTTCCGGAATTCTTGTAATGCCTTCATAAGCAGGATCGTGCGGTGTTTGAATGGGGACAAAAATAATCTCTGAGTGAGATACCACATCCGCTACGCTTACAAAACGGATCTTAGATTTGTCTAAGTGTTCCTGTGCCCATATTTCTTTATAGGGAATTTTTTTCGCTTCTACAATATTTTTCACTTGCTCTGAAATATCATATCCAACAACGTCGTGTCCCTTTGCCTCGATGGCTAAAGCCACAGGAAGCCCTAGTTTACCTAAGCCCATTAACCCAATTTTCATGGTACATCTCCTTTTCTATTATTTAAGGGGGGTAGTCGGTTAGCTCCACCTCCATCTTCACTCAGTTAGCGCCCCAGTCGTAACCGTACGTTACATCATCTTCAGTAATCGGCCCAGTGGCAACCGCCCGTTCAAGAAGCCTTCGGAAAACAAGGCCACGGCTTCGAGAAGTCCGCCGGTTGAATCGGAACGTAAACTCCTCTAAGTAGGATTGCAGGTGGTCAGGGACTACTGATCCCTGGTGAGTACCGAGAATCCATCGCTTCAGCAGGCTTGCGATTCGATGAACCCCCGGCATAGAGACATGGGCAGGATCACCGGAAGATGACAACACAGTTATTTTTCGTGTGTATCCCTGGTCAGGCAGTCCGTTGTAGCCTCTCCACCCATCTGTAAGCACCACCGCTCCTGGAGCAACCACATCGCGCATGAACGACAATAAATTTTCGCCAGAGGCGTCTGGGATATGACGCATCCGCACCCGTCCAAAGCCTTTGGGTTGTTTGATCTCCACAGCAATTGCCACAACACTTTTAGTGCTACCACGACCTCGTTTGCCGCCCTGTTGGACGCCACCGACCAAAGTTTCGTCTACTTCCACGTCGCCTGATAACTGTTTACGTTCGGCGTCCACCATAGCCACCCGAAAACGCTGTAGCATCGTCCATGCTACCCGGTAGCTGGTGCCCAGAGTGCGTTCCAAGGTTTTTGCTGACATGCCGTTTTTG
>JAKLQR010000332.1 GCA_022013235.1 Thermodesulfovibrionales bacterium
ACACCCCGCCTTCCCAGGAATGTTTTCGCGGTAATACGGTTGGGACGCCCGAAGCTGTATATGCCAAGGTCATATACAGACAGGCCGTTCACCTGTCCAATAACCGCACCCTTGACGTCAATCATGAGCGTGCCGTCGATGATCATCTGCTTCATCCGCTCAGCGACAAGATCAAGCCGGTGAATTTTTTCGCGTGCAGCTTTCTCAACATCTTCACCGGATATCATCTCACGGTTTGCCTCCCGGGCCCAATAGTCTGCTTCGACGAGGAGGTCCTTGAGCGGACCAAACCGGGCGGAAAGCCTCTCCTGATCACCGGTCGACCTGACCGCGTACTCTATGACTTTGGCAACCCCTGAACGGTCAAAGGGCCTGAGTTTTTCGTCATCACAGCATGTCCGTATAAAGCAGGCAAAAGACCTCATATTTTCATCGGAACGCTCCATCTGGGAATCGAAATCGGATTTTACCTTGAACATCTCCCAGAAATCTTCATCATAGAGAGTAAGCATCTGATAGAGAGCATCATCACCCATAACTATGATCTTGAATTCAACAGGCATCGGCTGTACCTTCATCCCCTGCGGTGCGAGAAACCCGAACTGCTCCCAGGGGTCTTCAACCCGGACCTCTTTTGTCCTGATTACCCTTTTCAACCCTTCCCATACGCCCTGATTGAGCAATACGTCGCGGATATTGAGGATAAGGTACCCGCCGTTTGCCTTCTGGACAGCGCCTGATTTAATCATCGTGTGGTCACTCACATATGTTCCCATAAATGCCCTGCGCTCGATCTTTCCGAAGATATTGAACCAGTTGGGATTCGGCTCTATGACGATGGGTGGACCGCTGAGAGAACTGTTGTCGATAAATATATTCACTTTGTACGCCATAAAGGCATCCGGTTGTGAGGCAGGCGGAATACCGGGCATCTGGGCCGTTGTTTGTGCCTGAAGGAACAGATCAAGCCTTGAAAGCGTATACTCCTTGAGCTGTGTCAAAAAGTCCGTAATATCGGGATGTTCACTGTACTGGCTAAACATTTCTTCCAACGGATTCGCTACCGCAAATTCTCCCGCCTTCTGTTCAATCTCCTTCATTTTTTCGCCGATCTCTTTTTCAAGGTCGCGGAGACGGGAATATGTCTCTTCAACCTTCCTCATGATTTCGAGGCGCTTGGCCTCGATCAGCTCTCTTTCTGCTTCAGGCATGGCAAGGAATTCCTCTCTCGGAAGGGGTTTGCCATCAGCAAGAGGCACTACAGCCGCACCCATGGGGGAGAGCTGGACCATAAGGTTATTCCTTGCCGCCTCCTGTTCAAGAACATCTATCGCTTCCTGGTATCGTTTCTGGTGGCCCTGCATAACATCTTGTTTCCTCTTGTTGTATTCTTCGCTGCCGAAGGTCTTTGGTATTTCCTCCCTGAGCTTTTTGAGAAGCGCGTCAAGGTTGCTGCTGAAGGTTCTTGCCATCCCCTGCGGCATTCTCAGAATACGCGGCTGATCAGGCTCTGAGAAGTTATACACGTAGGACCAGTCATGCAGCTCGTAGCGCATCCCCTTTTCCTGTTTTCCGGCAATGAACCGCTCAAGATGTGCCTTGATCGTTGCAGCCTTGCCCGTGCCTGTCAGCCCTGTCAGGAAGAGGTTATACCCCGACCTCTCGACTGCCAGGCCAAACTTTATCGAGTCAATAGCCCTCGTCTGGCCGATGAATTCTTTTAACGGTTCGATATCGCTCGTGCATTCAAAAGCAAAAATTTCCTGCGGACAGACCCAGCGGAGTTTTTCTATGGGAACAGCATATTTCTTCACTCTTACCGCTTTCCTCATGATATCCTCCTGTTTTACCGGTAATTATATCATGGAACAGGGACGAGGAGATTCTGCCAATTGGCTGAAAATACTTCTTCCTCCTGTAGGCAAACAGCGCTGTATGATCTCTGTCTGAAGCAGATTCACGAAAAAAAGCAAGTTACAGGCATTCTCGTTTTTAACAATGAGAACTGCAGAAATGAGAATATAGTCCGGGTAAAAAGCACTTGCTTTAAAAGATGTTTTGACTATGTATCTGCGGATAAACATTGAATTTATGACTTAGTAGGCCAGGGAGCTTTCTATGGCACTAATTTTGCTATTTTATAATAAAACTACCAATAAAGGAGGATTGCAGAATACATGTCCGTTCTCAAAGAATCAAAAAGCCTTTCCGCCATGCTCCGGGATTCGGACCGCAAACCCGAAACCTTCATGCAACCCGAGGCTGATACGGATAAAATATCCGTCTCAGCTGATAAAAGGGGGGGGAATACAATGTATGCGGAAAAAAGCATGAGAAATGTGAAGGACTTCGAAGTATACCGGTTTGTTTTCGAGACTGCAATTGAGATATTCGAAGAGATATTTGAGACATCCGGGAATTTTCCTCAAGAGAAGAATTTCCTGACCGAACATATCCGGAAACATGCACGGTCGGTCTGTACAAACCTCGCGGAAGCCTGGCACATGAAAAAACAGAAAGCCTCATTTATCAACAAACTCTCTGATGCAGCACAGGCGGCATCGAAAACGCAACTCTTCCTTGAGTATGCGTCAAAATGCAACTATATCGATCCGGGGGTTTTCAGGAAACTTGATTCCAAATATGAAGATATCTTCGATATTCTCTGCGATGTGACGAGGGATTGACCACGAAGGGAGGTCCCTCCCTTCCCGGATAAAAACTCATTTCATTCCGTATGTTCTGATGTCGCGCAAAAATAGCCTGTTTTCTTTCCTCCCGCAGAAGTCTTCTCTCCCTCGTTGGTAAAAGGGCCGGAGAGCAGGGGATTTCCATTTGTGTTTAAAAGTTTGCTATACTCTTTCTGTTAGCGTTTTCCATTGTTGAATACGCACAAAACCGACGGGAGACTCCTGCTTTACACATCATTCTTGTAACTCTCGGGAGGATAAGAAACTCTATGGATACCTTTTCCGAAGATGAACTCCTGAACACTGCGCGGGAGATCAAGCTTCTGATACTCGATGTTGACGGCGTACTGACAGACGGAAGCATTATCTTTGATGAAAATGAGAACGAGTTCAAGATATTTCATGTGCGGGACGGCCATGGAGTAAGAATGCTGATTCGGGCAGGAATCAAGGTCGCGTTAATCACCGGGAGACATTCCCGGGTCGTTGAAAGAAGAGCGCATGAGCTCGGCGTTACCGATGTGATTCAGAAATGCTACGATAAACGTATCCCATATCGCCAGCTTGCCGAGAAATATTCAGTGAGCGATAGAGAAATAGCATACATCGGTGATGATATCGTCGATATCCCTGTTCTCAAGAAATGCGGCCTTCCCATCGCCGTTGCCGATGCCGAAGAAGAGGTGAAGGCACAGGCAGCTATGATCACAAAAAGAAGAGGCGGCAGGGGGGCGGTGAGGGAAGTGTGCGACATCCTTCTCAAGGCGAAAGGGGTATGGAGGGATATCATCGATGAGTACTCTCAAACTTAACCTGCCAACAATCCTGACGCTCAGCAGGATTGTTCTGATCCCTGTATTCATATTCACCGTTTATCTGCATCCCCTCTTCGGCGCGTTCATCTTCAGCGTCGCCTCTCTTACAGATTTTCTTGACGGGTATCTTGCGCGGCGGTCGGGAGACATTACAAAATTCGGGATTATCCTTGACCCCATTGCCGACAAATTCCTTGTTATTTCCGCCCTTATTGTCCTCGTGGACATGGAGAGACTGCCCGCATGGATAGCGATCATAATTATCGCCAGGGAATTCCTTGTTACCGGGTTAAGGGCAGTTGCCCTTTCAAAGGACATAGTCATTCCTGCGGAGATGGGCGGCAAGATAAAGACGACTTTCCAGATAATAGCAATCCTCTGCCTGATCCTGAAGCAGAGTCTTTTCGATATAGACCTGTATGATATCGGTATCGTCCTGATTTGGGGGGCGCTCGTGCTCTCTCTCGTCTCGGGCGTCCAATATACTATTTCATTCGGGAGAAAAATCTCGGAATGAGAACCCTGATCTTCGGTGTGCTTTTTCTTGCTGCCTTTCTTCTCGGATCTGTTCCGTTTGGTATAATAATAGCAAAAATTAAGGGCGTCGACCTGAAAAAGGTCGGAAGTGGAAACATCGGAGCGACAAATGTGCTGCGGTCAATCGGGAAGTGGCCGGCAGCCATTACCCTTTGCGGAGATATTTTGAAAGGAACCCTCGCGGTAGCATTCGCACGATATTTTGAGGCCGGACCAGCCTGGGAAGGTCTTATCGGTATATCCGCTATCCTGGGACATAATTTCTCGGTCTTTCTCGGGTTCAGGGGGGGCAAGGGCGTAGCTACAAGCCTCGGAGTGCTGATGATCTATTCTCCGCTCGCGGCATTCCTGACCCTGATCATATGGCTTGCCGTCGTTGTTCTCACAAAATATTCATCACTGGGCGCACTTATATCTTTTGCGCTCCTTCCGTTGAATGTGTTCCTTTTTGACACAGGAGACAAGGAAAAAGCCTTGATTACCCTGCTCATCGCTGTTATTATTTTTCTCAGACACAGAGAGAATATCCAGAGACTCTTAAAAGGCACCGAGAGAAAGATAGGACATCGGATATGATACAACGCATTCTCCTTTGCATAATGCTGCTTCTTCTCCCTTCCCTCACTGCGGGGGAAACACCCTACGAAGAGCAGCTGAACAGGGGTATCCGGAATTCGGACCCATATGCGTATATCCTCATCGAGCAGTCGAAAACAGAAAACGCGAAATCTGCGGAACTCCTGAGGGAGGCACTGCAACATTCCCCCGACCTTCCCGCCGCATATTTCGAGCTTGCAAAGGCAAGCTTCTCTTTTCACCAGCCTGATAGGGTATTCGAGGCTGTCGATTATCTGCTGCAGGGAATCGGCATATACAAACAAAATTTCTGGTGGTCATTCATGCTGGCGTCCTCACTCCTCACAAGCCTTCTCTTGTCCTTCCTGCTCACCACAGGAATCATCATTCTCATCAGGCTATGGAAAGATCTCCCGCTGATTTCTCATGAAATTCAGGAAAACAGGAAAAAAGTCCTGATGCTCCTGGTCCTTGTTCCGGCCTTCTTCGGTCCTCTTTATCTTCTCGGCAGTCTGCTCATCCTGCTCGGACTTTATATGACCAGATGGGACAAGGTCGTCCTCTATCTCTACCTCGTTTTTCTGCTCTCCTCTCCCTGGACCTTTTATGCGCTTTCAACGGCGATGATGGCTCCTGCTTCCGGTGCGCTGAAAGCCATCGTGGAAGTCAATGAAGCAAGGGGAAACACCTATGCGCTTTCAGTTTTACAGAACAGAGAAAACCCCGTTGAACTTTTTTCTTACGCCCTTGCATCAAAACGGGAAGTAAAGTATGACGAGGCCATCGCTTCATACAACAAACTGCTTGCGCTGAAACCGGATCCGCGAGTGTACAATAATCTTGCAAACTGCTATGTGGCCCTCCAGAACATTGAGGAAGCCAAGGAACTTTACAGAAAATCGGCTCAGATGCGCCCTTCTGCTACGGCACTGTATAATCTGAGTCAGGTATATCGGGAGACTCTCGACTTTGGAAAAGGAGAAGAATATTTCCTGGCGGCACAAAGGCTCGACACGAATGCCGTTTCGCAATTCAGAGTCATATTCTCCAGAAAACCGAACAGGTTTGTCATCGATGAAGACCTGCCGGAGCCTGCGCTCTGGAACCATGCCAGGACAAAGACATACCGCATCTCGACGATGGGGTTGTCGCTCCTGCCGCCCTGGGCAATGCCTGCGGTGGCAGTGCTCATGGGAATTCTCTTTTTTGGGATGAATGACCGCATAAAGAACAGGGCTTATCGGTGCACCCGGTGCGGAAAGATCATGTGCAGTAAATGTGAAAAACATATTCTCTGGGGGCATATGTGCCCCCAGTGCTTTAAATCTCTGGTGAAGCTTGATGAACTGGATGCACGGGAGAGAATTGCGCGGATTCTCAATGTCTATGAACACAAGAAAACGCAAAGGGATATCATTAAAATCATCACCCTTTTCCTGCCGGGTTCCGGTTTTATCTATGCCGGGAATATCATGAGAGGCATTCTTTTTCTCTGGCCTTTCCTGTTCTTCCTGCTCATTCCCCTGGCGAATTCTCTCTTTGTGATCGGCATGCCGAATTTTTCACATCTCTGGCTGAATCTCGTATCACTGGTCCTTATGGTAGTCGTCTATGGTTTGGCTAACATCATTACCAGGCGGAGGATTGTAAAAGGATGGCTTTAGAAGGCTCTCTCAAAGATTTCGGTCTCGCTGATATTCTTCAGCTCATCTTCTTCCAGCGGAAGACCGGGGTTCTTACGATCGAAAGCAGAATGGACAAAATCAGGCTGCTCTTTATCGAAGGGCATATCACCGGGGCCGAATCGAAGCGGAGGATAGAGGCAAACAGGCTCGGCAAAGTCCTTGTTAAAAAAGAAATCCTTCGCGAAGAACAGCTTGAGGGCTTGCTCGATGAACAACGGAGCACCAATATCAAACTCGGCAATCTCCTGGTCAGAAAAGGACTGGTAACAAAAGAAGAGCTTGAGGAGATACTGACAGGTCAGATTAAAGAGACCATAATCCAGGTATTCGCCTGGAAAGACGGCACCTATGAGTTCACTCCACAGGAAGTGCCTGCAGATAAGGATATCCCCATATCCATTGATACCCAGCACCTGCTCATGGAAGGGTTGAGGATTGTTGATGAATGGACGCTCATAGAAGGGAAAGTCACCCTCGATACCATATTTTCAAAAATATCCGGCCACACTGCCGAACTCACCGCGGAAGAAGAGGATATTCTCTCCCTGGTTGACGATGACAACGATGTGAGCACCATTATTGACCTGAGCGGGCGTGACGATTTCGAGGTATCGAAAACTCTTGTCTCTCTGCTCGAAAAACATGCAATAGAGCTGACAACAGTGGCGCCGGTTGTTGCAGAGATGCCGATTGCTGCGCCGAGAAAGCCTTCAGCCTCTTACCGGCTCATCCCTGTCTTTGCAGTCGTTCTTGCTCTGCTTGTATCCCTGTCCTCTGTCTTTCTTGACGGCAGCCAGATGTTTAAAAAACTGAGGGCCACCGAGACAATCGATGATTTCAGGTTCGAAATCAAGGTTTACAAATTCGAGCACGGTGCATACCCTGAAAAACTCGACGTGATTTCACAGAAAGCGGATCCGTGGGGAAACCCGTATTTCTATACACAAAACAATTATGCCTTCATTGTTCTCAGCGCTGGACCTGATGGCGTCCAGGGGACATCTGACGATATTTATTAGCATTTCCAATGACCGGGAATAAAGCGTTAGTCCTCCTGAGCGGCGGTATCGACTCCGCGACAACACTCGCGATTGCAAAATCCGGAGGATACGAAATCTATGCCCTGAGTTTCGATTACAGTCAACGGCACGTACGGGAACTTGAGTCTGCACAGATGGTCACCTCGGCCTTCGGGGTTGAACGGCATCTTGTGATACAATTCGATCTCAGAGAAATAGGGGGTTCTGCGCTGACCTCCGATATGGAAGTGCCGAAGAAAACGATGGAGGATGCAGCAAGAGGTTCGGAAACTTCATCCTTCATCCCTGTCACTTACGTTCCTGCCCGGAATACCATCTTCCTCTCCTTCGCTCTTGCATGGGCCGAAGTTCTTCTTGCAGAACATATTTTTATCGGCGCGAACGCAGTCGATTACAGCGGGTATCCGGACTGCAGGCCGGAATATCTTAAGGCATATGAAGCAATGGCCAACCTTGCAACAAAGGCCTCCGTTGAGAAGAAGATACAATTTCACATTCACGCACCTCTTCTCCGGATGAAAAAATCCGAAATTATCAAAAAGGGGGTTGAACTGGGGCTCGATTATGCACTGACTTGGAGTTGTTATGACCCTCAACCCGGACGAGCAAAGGGCTCAGAGCATACTGCAAAGAGATTGAAAAGAAAAAATGCCTCTCTTCTCAAGGCTCTAAGCTCTAAGCTCGTGCCCTGCGGAAAATGCGACAGTTGCGTGTTCAGGGCCAAAGGGTTTCAAGAGGCGGGTATGCAGGATCCTCTGGCACGTTCTTACCCCGAGAAGTATGGCACCTAAGCATAAATCACCCGTCAGGCTGAGAGGGCATCACCTGATATGCCTCCATTTCTTCAATGGCGAAGGATACAGCCCTGACTTTGTGGCAAATCTCAGGAATGTTCTGGAGAGAGCAGAGGCAGGGGAACAGATCAAAATTTGTGAGGGCGCCGACGATGTCTGCAGTGCGTGTCCTTCTCTGCAGGAAAAACGCTGTCTCTATAGTGAAGATTCCGAGAAAGAGATCAGGGAAATGGACAGGGCAGCAATTGAATTACTCCGTATCCAGTCCCGTGTGAATATCTCATGGCCGGAAATAAAAAAACGAATGCCGGAAATATTCGCTTCCTGGGCCGGGAAATTCTGCAGGGGATGCGACTGGTTTGCTGTATGCAGGAATAACAAAGTCTTTACCCTCTTGCTCGATGAAAAAGCTCAAAGTGAATTTTGACGAGATTCAGAAGGCGATGGAAGACGTCGTACGCGACAACTTCGATTATTTCCTCGATATCGAAACCGGGGAAGTGATCGCCTTCTCAGAAGAAATGCTGGAGGAAGCTCAATCCAGGCTGCATGTTGAAGACTTTGATGATATGATGGATGAGATTGAATCCATAGAATTTGATGAAGTGCCCGACCTTCCCGAATATATGGAAGACGAGATTGAGATAATACTCGAAATTCTGCTTGACGAAAGTGGACGGTATTTCAGGATACCGGAAAGACCTTCCGCTGTCGCCTATGAATCCATGTCCCGGTTTATTGATACGGTCACAGACCCCATGTTGAAAACAAAGCTGCACGACGCCCTCGATGGAAAAGGAGCGTTCAGGAAATTCAAAGATGTCTTAGTGCACCATCCCAAAGAAAGAAAACGCTGGCACAGTCATAACGCAAAAACAATGAAAAAAGAAACCACAGAATGGCTTCGTTCTATCGGGGCCGAACCCCTCTCATAGCATTTCTTACTCTCTTTTATCCGGGTATATCCACTGTATTTTGTTTGCAGCCCTGAAA
>JAKLQR010000333.1 GCA_022013235.1 Thermodesulfovibrionales bacterium
CTTCTATAAACCCTTTGACCATGATCTTACCGAAGCAACACAGACTACCGGAAAGGTAAAACCAAAGGACATACCAACAGAAGCGCTCTGCGAAAAATGCGGGCTCCCGATGGTCATCCGATGGGGCAGACACGGGAGATTCTTCGCGTGTTCCGGGTTCCCCAACTGCAAGAATACAAAGCCGCTTCCTCTTAACGGAGCTGAGCAGGGGACGGAAAGCCCTGAGAAGCCGGTGCAGGAGACAGACGAGATCTGTGAGAAGTGCGGTTCTCCGATGGTGATAAAATCCGGAAGGTACGGAAAATTCCTCGCGTGCTCAAAATACCCTGAATGCAAAAACGCGAAACCAATCGCTACAGGGATTAAATGTCCGGAGGACGGAGGGGATATTGTAGAGAGGCGCTCGAAAAAGGGTAAACCGTTCTGGAGCTGCAGTAACTATCCGGAATGCAAGTTCGCCTCATGGTATAAGCCGGTCCCCAGAAAATGTCCGAAATGCGGCGCTGATTTCCTCTTCGAAAAATACAGCAAAGGCGGAGAGATAACATACTTCTGTCATATCAAAGAATGCGAATACAAGGAAGTAATGACGCCACAGGAAGAGGGAACGACTGCCTGACGCCATGAGGCCGGTCATCATAGGTGTCGGCGGCGCATACAGCGGAGTTGGCAAAACAACCGTAGTCTGCGAAATCCTGCGGCGCTTTGAAAACTGGGGAGCGATAAAATATACCAAAACCCCCTTCTACTCTTCAGTGACCGATGATATTGCAGTCCTCGTTGAGGAAGGGAAGGACACGAAACGGTTTCTTGACGCAGGCGCCGTGAAGGTAGTCTGGGTGCAATCACCCTATTCCGAACTGCCGGTGACGCTCCCGCTCGCAACCGGGATGCTCTCTCAAGTGAGGGGAATCCTTGTTGAAGGAAACAGCGCGGTCGAAGTGCTGCAGCCGGATATCGTGATATTCATCGCAGGAGATAGGAAACAATTCAAGGAGAGTTCCGGGAATATTTTACGCATGGCACATATAGTTGTTTTTGAGAGAGAACTTCCGTTTTTGGTGCCGAAAAACGCTGTGACCTTCAGGAAGGATGAAGAAGACGCATTCATGAATTCTGTTCTTGAACTGATCTGTAAGAGAATGACAGAACAGGAGAACAGTCAGGGCGCATCGGGAGAATGATTACTCCGCTGCGTGCATCAATTTCGCAACCAGGGCGCTCAGTTCCTCAATACTGTATGGTTTTATGATGACGCCTTTGAACCCATACGCCTGATAGTCAGCCATGACCGGGTCATCTGAATAACCGCTTGATACGATTGCTTTTACCTGGGGATTTATCGCAAGCAATTTTTTGACCGTTTCTTTCCCCCCCATGCCTCCGGGGATGGTGAGATCCATAATCACTATATGAAAGGGATTTCCCCGCACAATTGATTCCTTGTAAAGATCGAGTGCCTCTGTCCCGTCAATTGCATAGCTGACTTCATATCCGATTCGTTCGAGCATCAACCCGGTAGATTTTCGCACCGCCTCATCGTCGTCCATAATAAGTATCCGCCCCGTGCCATCCAGGGATATCTTCTTCCCCTCCTTATCGTGCTCCAGCGTATCTTTGGACGATGGAATAAAGAGAGAAAAGGTTGTCCCGATGCCGACCTCAGATTCCACGGTAATATGTCCGTCGTGCTTCTTGACGATGGAATAGGCAGTAGCGAGGCCAAGGCCGTTGCCGTTTGGTTTTGTTGTGAAATAGGGATCGAAGATCTTTGTCAGATTCTCTCTTGGTATGCCTATGCCATGGTCATGGATGGATACCTTTACATAGTCTCCCTTTGCAAGCGGCAATTCATGACCATTAGCGATAGAAATATTTTTGAAAGATACCTCTATGACGCCTCCCCCGGGCATTGCCTGGTCTGCATTGATGATCAGGTTATTAATCACCTGATTCATTTGTCCTTCATCAATGTATACCGGCAAGATGTCATCGGGAACCGAGAAGGTGCATTTGACCTTGGCCCCCCTCAGGGCAAAGCTCACTGAATCTTTTGTAACCGTAACGAGAGAGGTTGTCTTCTTGATCGGCTCACCGCCTTTGGAAAAGGTGAGAAGCTGCCGGGTGAGGTCCCTTGCTTTCAGTGTGACTTTTTCTATTTCGCCGAGGATTTCAGAGGTTTCTCCAGAGGGGTTCATGAAGTATTTTACGAGAGAGACATTTCCGAGGATGGAGGTCAGGAGATTGTTGAAATCATGTGCGATGCCCCCTGCAAGGATACCGAGGGATTCGATCTTCTGTGACTTGAGCATTTCCGCTTCCGTCTTCTTTCGTTCTGTTATATCCCTTATGACATGCACCCACCCGATGCGCTGATATTGCTTGTCCTCAAAAGGTATGACGATGTGTTCGGCGGGAAAAACTGAACCGTCCCTCTGTTTCATCTCGAATTCGGGTATGGACAGATATCCTTTCTCCTGTATCGCCGGATCCATGTATCTTTTTAGCTCATTCATCTTCTGTTCATCCACATAGAGGGAATTCATACCCTGATCCAGCATTTCCTCTTGCCTGTAACCGAATATTTTAAATACTGCAGGATTACAATCAATAATTTTTCCGGACCGGGCATCGACAATGAACACTGCATCGTGCAGGCTTGCAAAGGTTTTTTCGAGCAGCAGTTTGGATTTTCTGAGTTCCTCCTCAGCCTGGGAGAGAACACGGATGGGAAGGAGCCTCAATGTCAGGAATGCCAGGATTCCCAGTGGAAGCATGATGAGTGCTATGAGAACGGTTCTCATCAGGAGGGGACGCAGGGAACGATAAATCTCGATTTTCCCGACGACAATACCGGAGTCCATAAGTGCAAAAGACCGCATCAGGACAGGATGCGCTATGCTGCCCTCGCTTTCTGCA